>DMHA01000172.1 GCA_003449615.1 Flavobacterium sp. | reverse complement strand
CAATGGCAATTTCAATGGCAATATCAATGGCAATATCAATGGCAATAATAAAAAAAACAAATCTCTGTTAACATAAGTCATTGGAATTTGGAATTTTCACTATTGGAATTTCCTTCCATATTATCCCACCAAATTAATCACTTTACCTGGAACTATGATTATTTTATTTGGTGTTTTTCCGTCCAATTGTTTCAAGGTTCTTTCGTCTTTCATAATGATTTCCTGAATTTCAGAAACCGATAAATCTAAAGACAATTCTATCGTAAAACGCATTTTCCCATTGAAAGAAACTGGATATTCTTTGCTGCTTTCTATTAAATATTTTTCGTCCAATGTCGGAAAAGCTACTGTCGATATCGAACCTTTATTCCCAAGTTTTTCCCACAATTCCTCCGCAATATGCGGTGCATAAGGCGAAATCAAAATAGCCAATGGTTCCAAAATCGCACGAGAATGACAATTTTGGGCCGACAATTCATTCACACAAATCATAAACTGCGAAACCGAAGTGTTAAAAGAGAAACCTTCGATGTCTTCTGCTACTTTTTTGATGGTTTTGTGCAAGGTTTTTAGATTCTCTTTGGTTGGTTCGTCATTAGTAACAATTAAACCATTTTCGTCAAAATACAAACGCCATAATTTTTTAAGGAAACCAAAAACCCCCGAAATTCCAGCCGTATTCCAAGGTTTTGCTTGTTCCAATGGCCCTAAAAACATTTCATACAACCGTAAAGTGTCGGCTCCGTATTCGTTGCAAATATCATCTGGAGTGACTACATTATATTTGGATTTTGACATTTTTTCGATTTCTCGACCGACGATGTATTTTCCGCTTTCTTCAGTAATAAATTCTGCGGCTTTATAATCTTCTCTCCAAGCTTTGAATTTTTCAATATCCAATTCATCCGAAGTATTTACCATTGAAACATCAACGTGAATGGGTTGCACTTTTTGACCTTCTATTTTGTTTTTAGAGACGTAAACATTCGTTCCATCCAATCGATAAACAAAAGCACTCATTCCCAAAATCATCCCCTGATTAATCAGTTTTTTGAAAGGTTCTTCGGTTGGTGCAAAACCTTTATCTTTTAGAAACTTGTTCCAAAAACGGGAATACAATAAGTGACCAGTAGCGTGTTCACTTCCGCCAATGTATAAATCCACACTTTCCCAATATTTCAATGCTTCTTTGCTTGCAAATTCTCCGTCGTTGTTTGCATCCATATAACGCATCCAATACCAGGAACTTCCCGCCCAACCTGGCATTGTGTTGAGTTCAATCCTCCCCCCTGCCCCCTCCGAAGGAGGGGGAGCTGTAACGCAACGTTTTTCTTCATCCCAATACCACTCCTTTGCATTTCCGAGTGGAGGCAATCCTTCTTCTGTGGGCAAATAATTTTCGACAGCTGGTAATATTATCGGCAAACATTCGGTTGGAATCATATAAGGAATGTCATTTTTATAATAAACTGGAAACGGTTCGCCCCAATATCTTTGACGAGAGAAAACCGCATCACGCAAACGGTAATTGATTTTTCCTTTTCCTTGTCCTATATTTTCGAGTTCCTCAATTACTTTTTTGGTGGCTTCTTTGTAACCTAATCCATTCAAGAAATCGGAATTTTCTAGCTTGAAATGGTCTTTTTCAACATAAGCACTTTCAGAAATATCTTTATCAAAAATGTTTTTGATTTCTGGCATTCCGTTTTGTCCTTTGAAAAAATTAGCGAAAGCATAATCTCTTTCGTCGCCACAAGGCACCGCCATTACAGCACCTGTTCCGTAACCCGCGAGAACATAATCGCCAATCCAAATTGGAATCGGTGCTGCGGTAAAAGGATGCTCGGCATACGCTCCCGTGAAAACGCCCGAAATGGTTTTTACATCTGCCATACGCTCTCTTTCGGAACGTTTTGCGGTTTTTTCGATGTACGCATGAACTGCTTCTTTTTGTTCAGCAGTCGTGATTTGAGCCACCAATTCGTGTTCAGGTGCCAAAGTCATAAACGTAACTCCGAAGATGGTGTCGGGTCTTGTAGTAAAGATCCCCACCCCGACCCTCCCCGAAGGGGAGGGAGCCGAAGCTGGATTGGGTGTGTCGTGTATTTTTCTGCTATTTAACTTAGTTATAATTTTAGATAAAACTGCTTCAATATTATTATTTACCTCATCATTTGTGAATCGAATAACTTTGAATCTAAATTTTTGTTCTAATTCCAAAGTTCTTGCTTCATCAAGTTCTATTTGTTCGGGAGAATTATGATATTCTCCGTCAACTTCAACAACTAATCTACTTTTCAAACAAACAAAATCAACAATATAATTCCCAATTAAATGCTGTCTTCTAAACTTGCCTTCTAATTTTTTGTTTCTTAAAACGTCCCACAACTTTGCCTCTGCAAATGTTGGCTCTTTTCGCATTTCTTTGGCATGAACCAACAAATTTTTTGCATTTTGAGAATCACCCGTCATATATTTAGGTTCGGCTCCCCCTCCTTTGGATGGGGTTGGGGGGAGGAGATAAAATGTCACCATCGCCCCTACACTCTTCCCAATCCAATTCCTCTGACTTTCCTTAATGCTTTCGCTCCAATCGATTGTGTCTAAACCTTGCAACAAACGCTCGGCATAAGCGGAAATTCGCATACTCCATTGGGTCATTTTCTTGCGAATCACAGGAAATCCGCCACGTTCTGAAACGCCGTTTACGATTTCGTCATTGGCTAAAACCGTTCCCAATCCTGGACACCAGTTGACTTCGGTTTCGGCTAAGTAGGTTAATCTATATTGTAGAAGTATTTTTTGTTGCTCATCTGATGAAAATGCGTTCCATTCGCTTGACGAAAAACTAACAATAGTATCATCGCAAACTGCATTTACATTCTCATTTCCTTCACTTTCGAAAATAGAAATCAAAGTCGAAATATCTTCGGCTTTGTCACTATTTTTATTGTACCACGAATTGAATAATTGGATGAAAATCCACTGGGTGTGTTTGTAGTAATCAGGATTTGAAGTACGCACTTCACGACTCCAATCGAACGAAAATCCAATTTTATCCAATTGTTTTCGGTAACCCACAATTTTGTTTCCTTCTTTATCAACACCACCGTCAATATTGACCGAAGTTGTATCTTCTGGACGTTGCCCTGTTTGAATGGCATATTGTTCGGCGGGCAAACCAAAACTGTCGTAACCCATAGGGTGCAAAACATTGAAACCACGATGTCTTTTGTATCGTGCATACACATCCGAAGCGATATATCCTAACGGATGTCCCACGTGCAACCCCGCTCCTGATGGATAGGGAAACATATCCAAAACATAATATTTTGGTTTGTCCTCCCCCTCCCGATTGCTATCGGGACTATCCGAAGGAAGGGGGCTAGGATTGTGTGCTGCAAATGTTTGATTTTCGGCCCAATAGTTGCGCCATTTGGCTTCAATTTCGTTCGGATTATATTTCATTTCAAAGTTAGAAGTTAGAAGTTAAAAGTTAGAAGTTTTTGATGTTAAGTTGGAACAACCACCAGCAAAAACGGCTATCAATTAACTAATTTTTTGCGCAAATTTACATTTATTGTACGAAAGTTGAAAGTTTGGGCGTTATTAACTTTAAATAAAGAAATACTTTGTTATTTTTACCCCATAATTACAATAAACTATGGCTTCTAACTTTGATAAATTTCAAAAACGCAGGTTAATTTCCTCCTATTTTTCAGTTGTACTAAGTGTTTTCTTAGTTTTATTCCTTTTAGGTATTCTGGGCTTTTTTATTATTAATTCCAAAAAATTGGCAGACAATTTTAGAGAAGAAATTGCGATGACCGTATTTTTTAAAAACGATGCCAATGACTCCATTTTGAAAGCTTTTGCAAAAGAATTGAAAATGGCAAAGTTTACCAAATCATATACTTATGTTTCTAAGGAAGCAGCTGCCAAGCAACATACCGATATTATTGGAGAGGATTTTATGACGTTTTTGGGTACAAATCCATTGCAAAATTCTTACGACATCTATCTGAAAGCCGATTATGTAGAAAAAGATAGCATTGCAAAAATTGAAAGACAATTGCATAAAAGTCCAATGGTTGCTGATATCGTTTACGACAAACAATTAGTGAATTTGGTCAATGACAACATCAAAAAAGTGAGTATGTGGATTCTAATTGTCAGTGGTTTCTTGACCGTTATTGCTGTATTATTAATTAATAGTTCTTTGCGTTTATCGATTTATTCGCATAGATTTATTATTAAAACTATGCAAATGGTGGGTGCTACAAAAGCATTTATCAGAAAACCATTTGTAATAAAAAGCATAAAATTAGGAATGATTGGTGCGGGATTGGCTATCATTGCGTTAATTGGAGTTTTGGTTTATCTTCAAACTAATTTTCCAAGTTTAGGAATTCTTGAGGACAAATTACTTGTAGCAATAGTGCTATTATTGGTTTTCGGACTGGGGGTTTTGATTACTTGGATCAGCACTTATTTTGCAACGCAACGATTTTTAAATTTAAGAACAGATGATCTTTATTGATTTTAGATTGTAGATTGCAGATTACAGATTACAGATT
>DMHA01000173.1:320-7436 GCA_003449615.1 Flavobacterium sp. | reverse complement strand
CTCAGGAATATATTTTGTGGTTACGACTTATTCTAACTTCGCAGAGCTGATTTTTACCAACTGTTTTTACCTATTAAACCTTTTTTATTGATCAGACCTGTCCTGCCTACAAGCAGGTGAAACACCATAATCATACCCTCGTGTGTCAGGAACTATTGTCATTCGCGTTTCATCTCAATATGCGGAATATCATCTTCCAGGTACATTTCGCTGGTTTGTACAAAACCATGACTTTCGTAGAATTTTTTCAGGTACAATTGGGCTCCAATGGTAATTTTGCTTTCGCCAAAATGCAATTGAATTTCAGCAATTGCCACACGCATCAATTCGTGACCCCATTTTTTGTGGCGATAATTGGCATCAACAACTACTCTTCCTATCGAGGCATTCTCAAACGTAATGCCTGGTTTGAAAAGTCTAGAATACGCCACAATCTTGCCCTCTAATTCTCCAAAAAGATGCAAGGCTAGTTTATCTTTTCCGTCCAAATCAAGGTAAACACAATTTTGTTCGACCACAAAAATTTCGCTTCTCAATCTCAAAATATCATAAAGCTCGTTTGGCGAAAGGGCTTCGAAAGGCTTTATTTTCCAATGAATTTTCATTTTTTTACTCCTATTTTAAAATAACAATCGATTTGATTATGGCTTCTAATTCGTGCATTAAATCCCGCTCATTTTTTGATGGAGAATAGCAAAATCCTTCCAAAACTAGAATTCTATTGTTTGCCTCATCTACAATAGCATAATTGACAAATGGCCCGGACATAAAATCATTTTTCAACTCCCAAGTTCCCTTAGTTTCATAAGTTTCTTTGCCGTTTAGCTTTAGCTTGAAAAGATAAGGCGAATAACCTTCCTCGGTAATCATTGGGGTGTCTTCTTCGGTTCCACTAATGTACAAATTGCCAATAGAATCTCTAATCCTGATGATATTGGTAATAATATTTGAATGATTTTTAATCGAATTGATGGGAACTTCATAGATCAAAAGACTCGTGTTTCCGCTAATGATTTCCTTTTTTAACCAAAGAAATTTGCTTTTTTGAAGTGCATACAAATAACCGTTAGGCACTTCCAAAGAGATTTTGAATTTGTTTCTAATAATACCCGAATTCATCAAAGATTGTTTGTTGATTCTTTGGCTTTCTTCAATTTCGGTTTCCTTGATAATTTGAATGATTTGAGATGAATTTTTTTCGATGATTTCAAGAATATCGCCATTGGTTTTGCCCGAAATGTGAAACACGTTTTGAGGTGAAGCGTATTGATTTTTCTTGATTTCGAATAGGGTTGTATTTTCCTTTTTTACAACTATAATAGTGCGGCTATCGGTCATAAATCCTTCCATCAATTTCACGGGATACTGATTTATGGTAAAAAGCGGTTCTTCTTGAGGCAAGCCAATTACAGGCGAAGCAAACTTGTTTCTAATGCTTTCTCCTATTTCACCATTCCACAAAGGATCGTCTATAATTACCGAAATGGTGTTGGTTTTTCCAGTTGCTTTGCGTGGTGCATTTTCCTCTTGCTTTTTGCAAGAAAAAAACAAGAGTAATATAAAACAGAAAAATAAAAAGAGGTTTTTATTCATTATAATTAAATAATGCGAATCAAGAGTTGAGTTTATAACTTTTTGATTTTCAATGTAAAAGACCTAACAGGTTTTAAAAACCTGTTAGGTCTAACCCAAAGAATTTCGTATTTTGTTTCAAGCCTTGATTCAGATTAATAATAAAATAATGCCATTCACAAAAAATAGCATCGTATAAAAACCCAAATGTATAGAAGATTTTTGTATTATCCGTTAATTTTTAGTTTCATTCCCGGTTTCAATTCTTTGCTTTTGATGTTATTCCATTTTTCGATATCCGAAATACTAACTCCTGGATATTTTTTTGAAATGCTGTATAATGAATCTCCTTTTTTTACTAAATAATCGTTGCTTTTGCTTTTTGAAGCGGAAGCTAAACTTTCATTTTTATTAAAATTATTTTGGTCAGGTTTGCTTTCAATTGTCACTTCATTTTTTGCAACAATCAAAGAATTTCCTACAGCAATTTTGTTGTCTTGCAAATTGTTCCATAGTTTTAAATCGTCTAAAGTACTTCCAAATTTTTTGGCAATATTTCCGAGATTATCCCCTTTTTTTACAATATATTCAATATTTTCTATTTTGGTTGTAGCAGCTATTATTTCCTTGTCATTTGTCTCAATTTTAGCCACTTGCAAAGACATTCCCAATTGAATTGAAGCGTTTGTAAGTCCGTTCCACTCTTTAATTTCGGCAACAGAAACATTATGCTTTTTAGCGACAATGCTTAAATTATCTCCTTTTTGAACGATATAAAAAGCTGCAACCGAGGTGGACAAAGTATCGTTTTTGATGTTTTTATTTGCCTTGTCTTCATCATTAATTTTAGAATCAGCAGAAACAATTTGTTGGTTCGATTTAACTGAATTTTTAATTGTTTGAACCACCGTTTCTTTCGTCATTATTTTTAAACTTTTTCCGCTGGCAACAGAGCTTCCTTTAAGTCTATTCCATTTTTTGAGGTCAGAAACTGTAACGCTGTATTTGTTGGCAATGAGGCTTAAATTGTCACCTCGCTTCACGGTATAATATTTTGTTTTTGGAAGTGTAACTCTTTGTGTTGAATTCATTGTGTCCTTCAAGACCATGGCTTGTTGAACTTGAAACGGTTTTTCACGAAAATCCAAATCACGTTGAATATAAGCATAAATTTTCTCTTCATTGGAAGCAAAAACTGAAATTTTATCTTTTGGTAATCTCAAAAAATGAGGCTCATCTTGATAGAACGGAATCACATTCATTTTATAAGAAGGGTTAAATAGTTGCAATTCGGCCACTGGAATATCGAGCAAATCTGATATTTGTTGGAACGACATTTGTTTTTTGATTAGAATTGTATCAGTAGCAAAATGCTGCACCAAAGCTCTTTCTGGCTTGATTCCGTGTTCTTTATGGTATTCATAAATGTACATCGTGGCAAGAAATGCAGGCACATAACCTTGGGTTTCTCGAGGAAGGTTTTTTCTAATATTCCAATAATTTTGTTGTCCGCCCGAACGTCGAATGGCTTTTGCTACATTGCCTGGACCTGAATTATAAGACGCCAAAACCAAATCCCAATCGCCAAAAATTTCATACATTTTGCTCATGTATTGGGCTGCCGCTTCACTCGATTTCAAGGGGTCACTGCGTTCGTCAATATAAGAATCAATCTTCAAATTGTATTGTTTTCCGGTATGATACATAAACTGCCAAAGTCCCGTTGCTCCCATTCTGGAAACTACTTTTGGGTTCAAAGCCGATTCTACAATGGCCAAATATTTTATCTCCAAAGGCACGTTTTGTTTGGCCAAAGCCTCTTCAAACATGGGAAAATAATATTCAGAAATAGCCATCAATCGTCCAAAAGATTTTTTCCGATTCTTTAAAAACGACTTGATAATATTTTCTAAACCGGGATTGTATTCAATATTAAATGGCGATTTTGCATCCATTGCCGCTAATCGCTGTTTGAGCAATTCAGTAGGCAATTCATAATCTACATTTTCATTGAAATTGCTATTTGTGATATCATTGTTAAGTTCATTATAAATATCAAGATTTGTTAATTCCTTAATCCACAGACTATCAACTTCTGAAGCACGTTTGTCTTTTACAAAAGTGTTTTTGATGGAATCTAAATAGAAGTTTTGCTTTTCTGTTTTTATATTTGTTTTATAATCAGCATATCGCTGCGAAAACGATTGAATTGAAAAAAACAAAAAAAGGATAGGGGTTATATTTATTAACTTCATAATTTTATATTCAACTTGTTATGCAACAAACCAAACAAGAATGGTTTGTTGCAAATTTAATAGGTAAAAACAATAAATTTCATTAAATATTGTTAAAAAACCAATATTTAGTCCAAAATAGCTGCAATTCCGGGTAAAATTCGGCCTTCAAGCATTTCTAACATTGCACCTCCACCGGTAGACACATAACTTACTTTATCTTCAAAACCAAATTGTTTCACTGCAGCTACTGAATCGCCACCACCTACAAGTGAGAAAGCTCCGTTTGCAGTAGCTTCGGCAATATAATTGCCAAGAGCTATGGTTCCTTTGGCAAAATTTTCCATTTCAAAAACGCCAAGAGGTCCGTTCCAAAGAATAGTTTTTGATTCTAAAATTACTTTTTTGAAAGCTTCCAATGATTTTGGACCAGCATCCAATCCTTCCCAACCGTCAGGAATTTCACGAACATCTACAATTTTTGTATTGGCATCATTCGAAAAATCATCGGCGGCAACAACATCAACAGGAATGTGAATTTGAACGCCTTTCTCTTTGGCCAATCTCAAAATTTCTAATGCCAATTCTTGTTTGTCATCCTCACAAATTGAATTTCCAACTTTTCCGCCCAAAGCTTTCACGAAAGTAAAAGTCATTCCGCCACCAATAATCATGTGATCTACTTTATCCAAAATATTTTCGATAACCGTAATTTTTGAAGACACTTTTGAACCTCCAAGAACAGCGGTTACTGGTTTTACTGAATCTTTTAAAACTTTGTTCAAGCTTTCGATTTCTCTTGCTAACAACAATCCGAAACATTTATCTTTTGGAAAAAACTGTGCAATTATGGTTGTCGAAGCGTGTGCTCTGTGTGCTGTTCCGAATGCGTCATTGACATAAATATCTCCAAGCGAAGCCAGTTTTTTTGCAAATTCAACATCTCCAGCTTCTTCTTCTTTATAAAAACGCAGGTTTTCTAATAATAATATTTCCCCTGATTTTAAATTTGCTACTGCTTTTTCTGCTACTTCTCCAATACAATCTGAGGCGAAATAAACCTCTTGGTCTAAAATTTCAGTAGATTTTTTAACAATATGTTCCAAAGAATATTTTTTTTCTACTCCTTTTGGTCGCCCCAAATGCGACATTAAAATCACACTTCCTCCGTCGGCAATAATTTTATCAATGGTGGGTTTTGCCGCTTCGATACGAGTGGCATCGGTTACATTAAAATTATCGTCTAGAGGCACATTAAAATCAACACGAATTATGGCTTTTTTGTTTTTGAAATCGAAATCGTTTATAGTTTTCATTAGAAATTATTTTTATTAAAAGTTAGATTATTTTGAAAGGAAAACAAAGATATAACTTTTCAAGAACTTAAAAATAAGAATAGTTTAAAAATAAGTGGTGCAGATTGGCGAAAACGTTGTAAATTGATTAAATAATTATTTTTTTGATTTTTATATCTACGTTACAAAAAGATTTACGACTTTCTGATTTGTAAAACATTGCAACTCTAATTTCGAGAATTATTCATTTTATGTTATATTTGCCTTATGCAGTTTTCAGAAATTTTAGGGCAGGATCACATCAAAAACCACTTGACACGAAGTGCCGATTTGGGCAGAATTCCTCACGCACAATTGTTTGTAGGGCCAGAGGGATGTGGTACTTTGCCAATGGCAATTGCCTACTCACAATATATTTTGTGCCACAATCAAAACGGAGAAAACATTGGAGAGAACGAAAGTTGTAATCTTAAATTTCAAAAAATTTCGCATCCCGATTTGCATTTTGTTTATCCAAGTGTTACTACCGAGGACGTAAAAACAAAACCGAAAAGCATCGATTTTATTGCTGATTGGAGACAATTTGTAGCAGATAATCCTTATGGAGGTTTGTTCGATTGGTATTCGGTGTTGGGTGTTCAAAACAAACAAGGCGAAATTCGGGTCGATGATGCTCAGGAAATTCTAAAGTCACTTTCGTTAAAATCTTACGAAGGCGGTTATAAAATTATGATTGTTTGGATGGCAGATAAAATGAATACCGCCGCTTCTAACAAACTACTAAAACTACTTGAAGAACCGCCTGAAAAAACAGTTTTTATTCTAATTTCCGAAAACGAAGAAGACATTATTCAAACGATACGTTCTCGTTGCCAAGTCTTGCATTTTAATGGATTGAGTGAAAATGTGATTGGCGAAGCACTCATTTCGCGTGAAAATGTTGAACCAAAACTAGCCACAAAAATTGCGCATCAAGCTCAAGGAAATTACAACAAAGCCTTGAATTTACTCAAAGATGACAACGAGGAATTTCCATTCGAACAATGGTTTGTGTACTGGGTTCGAGCCGCTTTCCAAGCCAAAAAAAATGCTGCCGTTATAGCAGATTTGATTCAGTGGAGTGATCAAATTGCGGCTTTGGGAAGAGAAACCCAAAAGAAGTTTTTGCAATATTGCATTGATATTTTTCGTCAAGCCTTGTTGCACAATTATGAAACACAGAGTTTGGTTTATATGGAATCCACCATAGAGAATTTCACGATAGCCAAATTTGCTCCTTTTATAAACGGAAACAACATCAACGAAATATTTCAGGAATTGTCAGATGCCATTTTCCACATCGAACGCAACGGAAATGCTAAAATTATTCTAACAGATTTGTCTATAAAATTGACTCGTTTAATACATAAAAAATAAGATTATGAACAATGCTGCTTCCATTTTGCTTTTGGCTTTTTTGGCCATCACTTTCATACAATCGGGTTATGACAAATTATTTTATTGGAATGACAACCTCGATTGGTTAAAAGCTCATTTTGCCAAAACTCAACTAAAAAACTTGGTTCGTTTAGCCTTGTTACACATTCTTGTTTTAGAATTAATATCTGGAATTTTATGTGTAGTGGGAGGCATTGAATTATTGGTAAGCAACGGAAGAACTTTTGGTTTGTATGGTGCTGTTTTTTCGAGTATCACTTTGTTGATGCTGCTTTTTGGACAACGATTGGCCAAAGATTATGACGGTGCCAGAACGATTGTTATTTACTTTGTTCCAGCTGTAATGGCGGTATATTGGTTAAGTTAGAAAAAATTTCAATGGCAATGACAATATCAATATCAATGGCAATATCAATGGCAATATCAATGGCAATTTCAATGGCAATATCAATGGCAATATCAATGGCAATATCAATGGCAATGGCAATATCAATTTCAATGACAATATCAAATTCAATGGCAATATCAAATTCAAATTCAATATATAAAAATTAAATCTATGTATAAAACTTCCATCT
>DMHA01000173.1:0-149 GCA_003449615.1 Flavobacterium sp. | reverse complement strand
TCATCTTTTAAAGTAATATAAGACGAGGTAAAACCATGCCACCAACCGTTGTGAAAATAGAAACTTTTACCAGATTCCCAATCGATCATTCTGATTCCTAAACCATAATTTTTTCGTCCTGGATGCTCGTTGCTGTACCCCACATAAAC
>DMHA01000112.1 GCA_003449615.1 Flavobacterium sp. | reverse complement strand
AAATGGTTTACTACCATGTGTAAATGTGCGTCGTTCATAATTATTATTGTTTAAAGTTATTATTAATTGTATCAGGCATATTACTCTGCCAAATCAAAAACACCTTTTATTAGTATTTTTGAGGAGGCATTAATTTGATTATCAGGTATGATTTCAACTGTTTGTTCAGACTTTTCGCCTACTTTTACAGGAACTTTTTTAAAGGAAAGAATGTTGTTTGCTTCGTTATTCAATAAAAGTACAAAATTTTTGGTGTTTTCAGAAATTAATGCATCAGCAGGAATTGACAGACCTTTCTTCGAACTCGTTTTTATCTTAGCTTCCACAAACATTCCTGTGAGTAATTTTTGTTTGATATTATCATCTAAATGTCCGTGAACATTGATAGTTCGATCAGTGCCTTCAATTGATTTTCCAACCAAATGTACTTCGGCATCAAAAACTTCTTTGCTAGCTTCTGGAACAACGAAAGTAATTTTTTGACCCACTTTTACCTTCAATATATCTTTCTCAAAAATGGCTAATTCTAGGTGCAAATGATTCGTATCTACAATTTCTAAAATCACATCCGACGGCGCAACTGGCATTCCAACATTGGCATTCATTATAACAATATCACCCGAAATTGGTGCATAAATGGTAACAACCGATGTCAATTTTCCCTTTTCTACATTGCTTGGATTGATGTTTAATAACTGCAATTTAGCTCTTAAACTTTGATACATTCCCAGTGTTCGTCTGTATTCGCTTTCGGCTTTGAGGTAATTTTTTTGCGAAGTTATTTTCTCCTCGTATAGCGTTTTCTGTCTTTCGAATTCCGATTTCAAATATTTAATTTGTTCAGCAACTTCAAGGTAATCTTTTTGAATATCAAGGTATTCTGTGTTTTCCAAAGTTAAAAGCGCTTGACCCTTGGTCACTTTATCACCAACCAAAAGTTGAGTTGATTTTACATATCCTCCAATAAACGAAGTCACTTGGGCCCGGTTTTGCGGCGGTACATCAATTCGACCCGATGCACTTATTGTAACATCAAAATCCTGTTCAACTGGACTTGCTATTTCCATTCCCGACGATTGAAATTGAGCAGCACTAACCGTAATTAAACCGTTATCTTTCTCTGTTGTTTCTTCTGTTTTAGAATCCTTGCAAGCGAATAAAAGTGAGGATATGACTAGGGTATATATGATTTTTTTCATTGGTAACATATTAAAAATTAAGGTATTGTAAATCTAACTGCGTTCTATTGTATTGCAACACATTATCTAAATAATCCACTTGAATGGCTGTTGCGTTTTCTAAAGATTGAATGTATTGAAAGAAATCAATTTCGCCTTGTTTATAACTTCTATTTCCGACTTTGATAATTTCTTCCGATAGTTTTTTTCCGTATTGGTTGTAATAATTGATCGCTTCTTGGTATTTGGCCAATTCATTTATTTTTTGACTGATGTATTTATCTATTTTTTGCTCTTCATTTTGTTTTTGCTGTTCCCAAGATTGCAATTCCAATTGAGCTACTTTCGACTTGGCTTTGTTGCCAAAATAGAATAACGGAATTCCCACTCCAACCTGAAAACCATATAAGGATTGTGATAATCCAGTATTTTTACCTTGGAAATAATCCACATTTATATCAGGCAACCAATGTTGTTTTTGCAAACTAATTTGATTTTTATAATTTTTTGTAACGCTTTCTAAATATTCAGCATACAACACCTTACTCGTTTCATTAGTTAAGTTATAAATAGGTTCAATTTTACTGTTTACAATCACGATTTTATCTTCATATTGAACCAAAGATTGCAAGATTTCGTACTGTGCTTTTTTGTCATTCACAATTTGAGAAAGCGTGGTGCTTACCTTTCTGAATTTGGCTTGAGCCGTTATCTTTTCTAGATAATTGGTTTCTCCCAATTCGAATTTTCTGTCGCTGGCTTTGGAGAAATTTTGGTACAAACTATCCAAATAACGATACAATTTTTCTTGATGTTGCAAATAGACAATATGATGATAAGCATTGGAAACACTGAAAGTTAATTTATTTTTCTGAATTTCTAAACTGGCTTTTTCCTTTTCATATTCAGCAGAATAGACGCGTTTTTGGGCACCATAAACGGTGGGAAAAGCAAAACGTTGTTGGATGCCAAAAACCTTTAATGGTTCGTTATTAACAGCCAAATTATTTTGATCATAACTGTAATATATATTGGTTTTATCAAAAGAATAGGCAGAAGTGATGTTGGCTTTTGTTTTATCGACTTGTAATTGTGCTGCTTTTATTCCTTTGTTGTTTTGCAATGCTTTGGCAATCAAATCATCCAGTTCGGTAGTATTGGAGAGTGAATTTTGAGAAAAAGCAAATGAGGTAAATAAAAGTCCAATTAATAGAAAAGTTCTGTTTTTATGGCTTTTGAATTTGGCTTTTTTGAATTCTTTTCCATCGAAAACTTTGTACAAAATGGGCAAAACTACCATCGTCAGAATCGTAGCAGTAATCAAACCGCCAATAACTACTGTAGCCAGAGGTCGTTGTACTTCTGCACCTGCTGATGATGAAATCGCCATTGGCAAGAATCCCAAAGCTGCGGCGGCGGCTGTCAAAATTACTGGACGTAATCTATCGGTTGTGCCTTTCAAAATTAATTCGTCCATATCTTCCATTCCGCTGTGTTTTAATTCTTTAAAATGTTCTATCAGTACGATTCCGTTGAGCACCGCAATTCCGAAAAGTGCAATAAAACCAACACCTGCCGAGATACTAAATGGCAAATCACGCAACCATAAAAACAGTACGCCACCCACTGCCGAAAGCGGAATGGCCGAATACACCATCAAGGCTTCTTTGACGCTGCTAAACGCAAAATACAGCAAGATAAAAATCAAGAACAAAGCTATTGGAACCGCAATAGCCAAACGGGCTTTGGCACTTTGAAGGTTTTCAAATTGCCCGCCGTAACTCACAGTATAGCCAACGGGTAATTTAATTTTATTTTCCACAATATTTTGAATATCTAGAACGACACTTTGTAAATCTCGATTTCTAACATTGATTCCTACTACAATTCTGCGGTTTGTATTGTCTCTTGAAATTTTTGCCGGGCCTTCAGTATATTCAATATTGGCCAATTCGCTTAACGGAATTTGTTCTCCGTTTGGAACTGAAATATATAAATTTCGTAAATCTTCAATGTCACGGCGATTGTTTTTGTCCAAACGAATGACCATATCAAAGCGTTTTTCGCCTTCGAAAACATTTCCAATCGTTTTACCGGCGAATCCAAGTGCAATTATTTCATTCAAATCGGCTATATTCAAGCCGTAACGAGCAATTTTGGAACGGTCATAAGAAACTGCCATTTGGGGTAATCCTTCCGTTTTTTCGATAATCACATCCGATGCGCCTT
>DMHA01000094.1 GCA_003449615.1 Flavobacterium sp. | reverse complement strand
AAAAACTTATCTCGGCTGACTTTATAGAGGGTTTGTACAATTTCTCCTGATAGAGTGATCACCAAGGCTTTGCTATTAAAATGGTCATGTTTGAAGGAGTTAGCTTGTTTGGGAGGCCAGAAACAGATGCCAATTTCTCCGAGAAAACTACTGTACAATTGCAGCCAGAAATATTTGCCTTTTTCTGAGTATTCTAGTCGAGTTGTGAGTAGATTGAGATCCTTTGGTAATAGTAATGCGAGGATCAGCAATCCGAGTGTAGAGGGGCGATCGCATAATTGCTTGAGAATTGCCAGAAGTTCTTTCTGGTGATCTTCCCCTGGGTTTCCTGAGTTTGATATACTGTTGTTCATTTGGTTGTTCTCGCTGGTCGGGTTTACATTTGGTTGGAAGACATTTAGAAGCGCGATCGGCGACTTTTCTGTGATAGACATCCCCCAAAAATTAGGGTTAGGTTTTGGGAAATGTCTAAGAGAAAATAGCCTCTAGTTGGGTTCGCAGTGGTTCCCGTCGGGGCTGCTTTTCTGTACGCACGACGCGATAGCAGGTTTTGGGCGATCGACAGTCGTGGGTGAAGCCGAGAATATTGTCGTCAGCGCGATCGCAATTAAAACGGCTCGAAAGATTCTCACTTCGTATCTCCCTTTGCGATAAAATTGATCAGTTGGCGGTGTTGCCTTTGCACAAAGCCTTTGTTGCACTTGGCTTTTGGGGTTTGTGTTGGGCGCGATCGCTAACTTGAGGTCATCTTGGCTCAGAAGCGGAGAGCTTAAAGATTGATTGCTGCTTTTTACCTCTGGCAATTGATCGCCAAAAGCGCCTTATAGCAAGGCGTTCAATTTTTTCAAAAAAATTTTTGCCTAAAAATCAAGCAGTTTTAGCGCAAAATTTGACAAAAAGACCAAAGATGTGATATGGCTTCTAATCAACTTTCTCAATCTGAAATACAAAAAATCCCTGGGGTTCTACAGAAAAAAGGATGGACACAAAAAAATTCAGCCCTTGAGTTATCTAAAGCAGTAACTAGAAAACTTTTGAAGCCTTATTTAACTCAAGAAGGACTGAGCCGTAAAAAGATAAGAGAATTAATTAAGAACAAACTTTTACCGGACTGTTTAAGCACAATCGAAGATGATTATCCTGATTTTCTCCGACTTGAGATGCTGACTGTGCAGCAGGTGAGAGATTTAATAGAATCACAAATGTTATATAAGAAAGGCTACCATGAAGATACTTGTGACAGATTTCTAAAAGGTGTCAGTATTCGATCGACTACTTTTCAACCTCTTTATGAAGAATTTTTCGATACTCCTTTTTATGCTGCAAGGAGTCGAAGCAACAACAGTGGTCAAAGATATAACTTAAAAGATACTTTGGTTTTCTTTAATCATTTTAATGAAAAGAAAAGTTTTCGCAAGTTCAAAACAACAAATAAATCCTTTGCTTTTCTTCACTTGTCTAGTTTGTATTTTCATAATCCTTGTGGATTAAAATTATTACTAAAAATTCTTTTATCTGAATCAAAAAGTGAAAATAATTTAGTGATTTGTTTTAAATCTTCTGCTGTTTTAACGAGAAATTTTAGCGAGGAATTGCGTAAAATCCTAGTAGAGAGACTAAACAAACAAAAACTATATAAATTATCATCAAAAATTAGAATTGATTCAGATTGGCAAGATATAGCGAGGGCGATAGCATGGTTTTTGAGAAAAAATCATCTAATTTTTATTTTTGAGGATAGGGGAAAAGAAATCAATACAAAAATAATCACTTGCTTACAAAGTTTAATCGGATTAATCAAATATTTTCAAAATGATCCCCTATATCTCACAGATTACTCAGGTGAAAATTATTTATTTTCCTGCTTCTTTTTTGAACATAAAGATACAGCAGAACATTGCTTAAATATAAAACCTCCTCATGTCTTTACAGAAATAGAAAGACATTTGTCTACTTGGCTAAATAACAGAACGGACGTAAGCGATCTATTTAACATATCGACAGAAAGTGAAATACAAACTAAAGTTATAGAAATCAAGGATAAAGCGACTGAAATTAACTCAGAAATTTTATCAAAAAAACCTTTCTTACAAAATGCTTTCTTACCAGACTCTTTATTACCAGAAGCTTTACTAAAAGCGATTTATGCAAAATGTAACTGCGAATGGGATGAAGAATACTGGACAACATGGCAATCACCAACTCTATAAACTCTATGAAATACACTGGTAAAATTAGACCTATTGCTGGCACAAAAGATCCCGAAACCAAAGAAATTTTATACCCCTATATCCCCGATCCCGAACTGATAAAAGCTGTCAACTGGGCCATTCATCTTAACCGTCCTCTCCTATTAGAAGGAGAGCCCGGAGGCGGGAAAACAGAATTAGCCCGTGCCGTTGCTTATGAATTAGGCTTAGAGTATAGATCCTACACTGCTAAATCTACTAGCAAAGCACAAGATTTATTATACTCTTTTGACACCATTGGCCGCTTGCGAGATGCACAATTAGTAGGGACTACCCTATTTACTAACGATCCAAATGAAATTGCCAGAATTAAAGATACTGATACTTATCTTGAATTAGGAATATTAGGAGACGCTTTTGAAAGTGAAAAAGGCATGGTTGTTCTCATTGATGAAATTGATAAAGCTGA
>DMHA01000284.1 GCA_003449615.1 Flavobacterium sp. | reverse complement strand
TTTAAAATATTATTATAATTTATATAAGGTGCAAGTGAATTGGTTTTTACTATATTAACAAAATTTGGATTTTGAACAATTGAATTAAAACTAGTTAAAATCACAGGTGTATAAAGCTGTGAAAAATCGGAGATAGTATTATTTAAATTATAATTAACACCTAAATCCCAACTTGTATTAAAACTATATTTAGCTGATATATTGGGTTGTACAAATAAAAAAGAATCACTTATTGCTAAAATAGCGTTATTGTTCTCGATAGAATTTAAATTAATATAGTCCGCCGATAAACCCCATGAAAACATTGCTTTGCCTATATTTATTTTTGAATTGAGTTTAGTCGTTGTTACAACTTTTTGATAATCAAAATTGCCTGCTAAAGGGAAGCTTTGGCTAGAAAAATTTGAAATTTGTTTTAGGTTACTATCAAATCTAAAACTATTATATTTCAGCTTCTGATTAAGATTCCATTCTAATTTCAATAATTTAAAATCGTATTGGGTAAAACCAGCTAGATTAATTTTTTTAACAGAAACATGCTGTAATGTAGCATCTGCACCAGTACTATTTCCTATGAAGGTTTCAAAAACTGGCGGTGATACTCTAAGTTTTTCTATATTGTGGTCATATTGCACAACTAGTCCACTTTGTAATATATTTTTTTTACCTATTAAAGTTTTTAAACTAGTACTATTGCTAAGCTGAAAATTGTCATATAAGTAATTTGCTTCAATATAGTTAGTGTTAAGAAAAACTCTTTCTATACCTGTATCATTTGCAAATTTATAATTGGTGTTGTTCTTTAAATAGAAATTGCGTTTATTAATTTCTTGATTAACTCCAGCATTAAAACGTTCAGTATTTAATTGATTTCGACTTCTATTTATAACATTGCTCGCTTCATTATTAGTCAAAAATCTAGTTGATACACTATTCTCTATTTTGCTTAGTTCATTAACATAATTAAGATTCCATTTTACAATAGTTGAATCATTAACTTTGTGTAAAGCATCATTAGTTATTGCATAAGAGTCATTATTGAGCCAATACTTTTCCGAAATGGCTAATCCATAAATATTCAGTACTTTAATAACGTGTGTTTCTTCTAACAATAACCCCCCAACACTTATCCCAGAAGTTAAATCACTGCCAATATCACGAAGCGTTTTTCCAGTATTGTTTAATTTACCACTACTAATATTTTGAAACTTATCTTTAAAATAAATTGGTGTAGCATCAACCTTTCTAGTAAGAAATGGTGTCCCAACATCTCCTTTTAAGCTGCCAAAAAACAAGCCTACATCTTCTTTAATTTTCAAGTTAAATGACACATTATCTGTTTCGCTTCTACCTATATTAATGCGTTCATGATGATGCTTTTTCATTACATCAATTTCCTTAACTGCATCAGCAGGAATTCCTTGTGTTGCAATAGCATAACCGCCTTCTAGTAAATCTACTCCATTAATATACAAATGGCTTATCGGTTTTTCAAGATACCTGATCTGTCCTGTCTCAGTTATGGTTACCCCTGGTATTCGGTTAATAACTTCTTCAATAGTATAGTCTTTTGCGGCTTTTAAGCCATCAACATTATAGGTAATTGTATCTCCTTTTATCTCAACTATTTTTGCTTTTTTTATGAGAACTTCATCAAGTTCTTGGGTTTTTACGTTAAGTTGAAAATCATTTTTAGCGCTTTTTATTGGAACTTTTAAGCGGATAGTTTCATAAGATATATGCCTCACTAATATCCATATACTATCTAATTTAAATTCATTATTCAAAACCAATTTATAATTTCCATTTGCGTCCGAACTTTTGTACGCAAGTATATTGGCCTGACTTTTAGTATCTGTTGCCATAATTATAGCATTAACTATTGGTTTACTTGTAGCGTCAAGTATAGTTCCATTTATTTCGTATTGCTGACCAACTACAAAAAAAGGCATTCCGATTAGGAATGCCATAAAAATAAAGATTCTAAAATTATTGTGTTTTTTCAAAATCATTCGACAAGCTCAATAAAATTTCTAGTTTTGGGCTGCGTATTCACACGAACTTTTTCCCCATTTAAATCAGTTATTAAATAAGTGGGCTTTGCTAATTCGTCACGATTCATATATTGTAATCTTTCATTTACATTCATTTTATAGAATTTTCCTCTAATTTTATAAAATTCGTTTATGTCAATAGTTTCAAATGGCCTGGCTCCATCTTTTACAAAATAATTTTCAATTCTAGAGTCGGTAACTAAATTTCCTTTCTTTATTTCACTAACTGTAAAATTAAAAACACCTTCACTGTCTTTTATATTCATAATTAATCCTGGTAAACCGTGAAACTTATACGGCCCAACTGCAATCGGTATTTCTGGAGCATACCATCCACTCCATTTTCTGCCTGCATAATTTAGAATCGCTTTTTTACAAGAATAACCACTTATTAATGTATCTTGATTAATTAATTCCCAAACTCGATTGAGTTTTTCTTTAAAATTATAAGTGTCGCTTCCTATTCCTTCATAATGTACCGTTGTTTCACTATCGCTCTTTATCAAAAAATAAAAGGGCGGTCTGTTTGCAAGCGCATCAGCTATAGTAATCTCTCTTTCCTGTTGAATTTTACTAAGGTTCATCATCGCTTCAAAAGTAAATAATGAACCTTGACTAGTAACAATCAATAGTGTATTTGCACTTAGATTTGCCTCTGATGTTATAAACTTTTTATAATCCAGTTGATAAGAAATCAAAAAATCAGAATCCTTAGTCGTCTTTGTTTGTGAAAGACCACAGTATCCAATTGAAAAAACTATTAATATGATTATTTTTTTCATAAATTATGGACATTCTTGTGCAGCATAATCAAGTGCTTCTCTGAGAGAAGGCTTTCTCCTCATTGTACCGCCTGTTGCTGCATAATTTGCACTATCAACTTCTAGATATCCTGTTAAAGGAATTTCAACACTAAGACAGGTAACAGTGCCACATCCCGTGTTAACTAAAGTAGACTGGGAGTCACATTGTGCTTGTGAAGTAAAAGCAAAACCAACCATTGCAATAAAAGTTAAAATAAGTTTTTTCATAATGAGTAAAATTAATGATTAATAAATTGATTTTCTAAAAAACTTTATCCTTTTATCTTAATTATCTACAACGTGCACTTTGTTTTAAAAAAATATTTAAGAATGTTTTTTAGTTATACAAATCAAATATAAATTTATGAAATAAATAATGCCAAATATAGACTAATACATTCTTTATTACCATAAAAAATTCCAAATAATAATTTTTTAATTATATTTACGAAATTAAACATAAAAATTATGAATATTGGAGAAAACATCAGAAAACATCGCTTAGAAAAAGACAAGAAGCAGCAAGAAATTTATGAGGCGATAGGTGTTAATCAATCCACCTATGCCAAAATTGAAAACAACAAATACAAAATGGATATTGAAACTCTAAAAAATATTGCCAATGTGCTTGAAGTTGATATCACTAAACTACTTGGTGAAGATAAAATAGAAATCAATCATACTAATAATGATCAATCACAAGGAGGTTCTGGAGTTATAGTTACCAATGCCTATTCTGAAAAATTAATATCTTCCCTTGAAAATCAAATTGAATTACTCAAAGAACAAAACCAATTTTATAAAGAAACAAATACTACACTAAAAGAAGATAATCAAACGTTAAAAACACAGTTACATAAATATGTTAAAAGTTAAAATTTTATGGTGATTCTTTGTAAAAATTTAGTATATAATTGTTTGACTAAATACCTAATTTGGTAGGACAAATTCACAAACGCGGTCGCGAATATGAGAACACTATTTCTATTGAATACCTCAACCGATTGAACGAACGCTACGAAGCTTGGATTCAAACCTACACCAAAGGAAAATTATTGATTATTGATGTAGACAACATCAATTTCGTAGACAATCCTGAAGATTTGGGAATGATTATCAATAAAATTGATGCGGAATTGAATGGGTTGTTTTAGAACCCTCAGCCCGTTTTTTATCGTAAAGCACGTAATAACCCTATGATTAGGCGATTGAAATTAAGAGATTTATAAAATTTCTAATGTAGCGTTTAAGGTTTTTAAGAAATCATTCTAATTATTATAAAAAGGAAAACCATTGATTCTATATTTATCACTATCAATTTTTATCCTGTTTTTTCAATTTTGTGATTTTTGGCAAATAACACTTTTTTGAAATTTTAAAAGGATTAAAATTTCACTAAATAAGATAGGACTATGGCTTTTAAATGAAAAAAATGTTAATGTTCCAATCTAAAGCGAATAAGTAAAGCCAATTTGATACGAGAAAAAATGAAAAACAATTGCTTATAAATAAGGACCTACTATATTGTCTATAAATATTTTAAAAACAATATCTTTGTAAATAAAAACAATCTCAAATGAACTTAATATTTAAGGAAGTTAAAGAAACATTACAAATTAATAATAGTGTTATTAAACTGTCTGTTTCCGTTTACGAGGTAAAAGACGGCGATTTTTTTGTTTTTATTGCCCCTGCTTTATCTGTAAGCGGATATGGAAATACAGGAGAAGAAGCTAGACAATCATTTATAGACAATATTGATTTTTTCTGTGAAGCTTTGGCACTTTTAACAACTGAACAAAGAGAAATAGAATTGACAAAACTGGGTTTTGTCAATGAAAATCACCAAAACACAAACTACTCTAAAGCCTATATTGATCAAAACGGAGTCCTACAAGGACTAGACCTTGAAACACTAAAAGTCTCACGAATAGAAGTGACCATTTAGCAATATGGGAAACAATCGGCCTATAAAAACGAAAGACTGGGTAGCTTTTTTATTAGCTCATGGTTGCGAATACCAGCGAACAAAAGCCTCACATTACCATTAAAATGTCCTAATTGTTTCAGACCCATTACACACCGAGAAAAAGACAAAGAAATTCCTGCTTTGCATTTGAAAACCAATCTCAATACTATGGGATTCTCTCTTGAATATCTTTATAACTGGATAGAGGAAAACTAAATACACAGTTTAAGGATAAGCTGTATATTCTTATAAAAAAACAGGAATAAGTCCTATACAGGTTTTCTAGAGTAACTGAAATTTTCAAACGCAAAAGAACCTTAACAATTAGACAAATTCGCTTGCTTACTGAAAAATTACACATTCCAGCTTCAACTTTAATCAAAGAATATGCTTTGGAACAATAGTAGTCTAAACTTTTTAAACAAAAATGTCCCGAAATTTTCGGGACATTTTTTGTGTAAAGTAAAAACTATAAGTACTATTTCAAAGCTTCCACTTTAGCCTTAACTTCTTCTAATGATCCTTCAAAAACCTGAACGTTTTCAGTTCCATTTTCGGTGGTGGTAACAGTAGCTTTTGCTTTTCCGTTTTCATTAGTCATTTCAACTTTAATTTTTTTGTCTGCATTTGATTTTTCGGTACAACAGCCTTTTGCATCTGTTGGTGCAACAAATTTTCCATTGGCATCATAATGTGACATACACATTTCTTTTTGCTCTGGAGAACAACCATTTTCGTCACACATTTTAGCACATTCATCTTTAGTCATTGTGGCACATTTTGACATGTCGCAGTTGCCCATCATTGTTCCTGCTTTCATTTCTATAGTGCAGTTCATCATCTTGTTTTCAGAAGCGCTTCCATTTCCTAAAATGGGTGCAATCACCAATCCAATCAAGCAAGTCAATTTAATCAAAATATTCATTGAAGGTCCAGAAGTATCTTTGAAAGGATCTCCAACAGTATCGCCAGTAACGGCAGCTTTGTGCGCATCCGAACCTTTGAAACTCATTAATCCATCGACTAAAACTCCAGCTTCAAAAGATTTTTTGGCATTGTCCCAAGCGCCACCCGCATTGTTTTGAAAAATAGCCCAAACCACACCCGAAACGGTAACTCCAGCCATATAACCCCCTAGCATTTCTGCTACCATAGAATTGGCACCAGTATCGCCAAAATAAACGAGTTTACCAATCAAAACTATTCCGATAGGAAAACCAATTGTCAAAATTCCGGGTAATAACATTTCTTGCAAAGCCGCTTTGGTAGAAATATCAACACATTTTGCATATTCAGGTTTTCCAGTTCCTTCCATAATTCCTGGGATTTCTCGGAACTGACGACGCACTTCCTGCACCATATCCATCGCAGCTTTTCCCACAGAATTCATCACTAAAGCCGAGAAAACTACTGGTATCATTGCTCCCACAAACAACATAGATAAAACTGGCGCTTTAAAAATATTGATTCCGTCGATTCCTGTGAAAGTGACATAAGCAGCAAATAATCCTAATGAAGTCATTGCAGCCGAAGCGATGGCGAATCCTTTTCCAGTTGCGGCAGTGGTGTTTCCAACAGAGTCTAAAATATCGGTTCTCGTACGAACTTCTTTTGGCAGTTCACTCATTTCTGCAATTCCACCTGCGTTGTCGGATATTGGTCCAAAAGCATCGATGGCCAATTGCATTGCTGTTGTTGCCATCATAGCTGATGCAGCCAATGCCACACCGTAGAAACCTGCAAAAGAATAGGAAATCCAAATCGCTGCAGCCAACACAATTACTTTTGGGAAAGTAGAAATCATTCCGGTTGATAAACCTGCAATAATATTGGTTCCAGCTCCTGTCGAAGATTTGGCAACAATCGCCAAAACTGGTTTTGTTCCTAAACCTGTGTAATATTCGGTAACCGAGGAGATGATTGCTCCTACTACTAATCCAACCATAGAAGCATAGAAAACTCTAAGCGAAGAAATTTCTTTTAGGCCTTCGCCAAAGAAATTCATTTTCATGGTTTCTGGCAACATATATTTTATTAAAACAAAACAAGCAATCGCTGTCAAAGCAATCGAAATCCAGTTTCCAATATTTAAGGCGCGTTGTACTTGGGCTTCTTTTGCATTATCGTCAGAGATTTTTACTATCATTGTTCCAATGATTGAAGCAACAATTCCAAAACCTGCAATTGCCATTGGCAACAAAATAGGGCCAATACCACCAAAAACATCTTGAATGTTGCCACCCATATCTTTGATCACATAATTTCCAAGAACCATTGTTGCAAGAACTGTTGCTACATAAGACCCGAATAAATCGGCACCCATTCCAGCAACGTCACCCACATTATCACCCACATTATCAGCAATTGTAGCAGGATTTCGTGGATCGTCTTCTGGAATTCCAGCTTCTACTTTACCTACTAAATCAGCGCCAACATCGGCGGCTTTGGTGTAAATTCCGCCACCAACACGGGCAAATAATGCAATAGATTCCGCACCAAGCGAGAAACCAGCTAATGTTTCGAGTACGATAGTCATTTGTTCAGACGATGTCCAAACACCATTCATAAAATAATAATATAGTATGATGAAGAATCCTGTTAGCCCTAAAACCGCTAAACCTGCAACGCCTAATCCCATTACGGTGCCGCCACCAAAAGACACTTTTAATGCTTGTGGCAAACTAGTTCGAGCGGCTTGTGTGGTTCTAACATTAGTTTTTGTTGCTATTTTCATTCCCAAATTCCCAGCCAAAGCCGAGAAAATAGCGCCAAAAACAAAAGCAACTACAATTAATAAATGTGATGAATTTCCTGGTAAAAAAGTAAGTCCTGCCAAAACAACACTGGCTACAATAACAAAAACGGTCATTAATCGGTACTCAGCGTTTAGAAAAGCCAAAGCACCTTCGTGTATGTATTCTGAAATTTCTTTCATTTTACCATCTCCAGCATCTTGTTTTAGTACCCAAGCTCTTTTTATAGCCATAAAAAATAATCCTACTAATGCCAGTATTATTGGCACATAAATCATAATTGTGTTCATAAATATTAATTTTTTATAAATCCCATGTTAATAAATCACTAAATTTTGATTGCAAACGTACTATAATGAAACTAAAAAAGCAATATTCAAATGAATGAATATTGCTTTATAGCAAAAAAATATGTTTAAATTTACTAAATCTTAAATAAATCGGCTGGTTTATTCTCAATATTATTAAATCGTTCGGTACATTCATCAATAATTGCTAAAGCTTGATTAAGGTCGCCCCAGCCTTCCACGTCAACCACTTTGTGTTCAAGATCTTTATAAACTTGAAAGAAATGTTCGATTTCTTTAAGTAAATGTGGATTTATGTCGGCCAAATCGGTCAAGGAATTCCATATAGGATCGGAAACGGGCACACAAATTATTTTTTCGTCTGGGCCTTTATCATCAGCCATGTGGAAAACCCCTATTGGTTTCACTTCCATCACACAACCTGGAAAAGTAGGCTCATTAATTAGAACCAAAACATCGAGTGGGTCTCCATCTAATGCTAATGTTTGAGGCATAAATCCATAATCTGCAGGATACATCATCGAAGAAAACAACATTCTATCGAAACGTATTCTCTTCAATTTGAAATCATATTCATACTTGTTTCTACTTCCTCTTGGAATCTCAATGAGTACATCAAAAGTTTTGTATTTTTCTCTAGCCATTTTATTTTTTACATTTTTTATTGTCGCAAAAGTAAGCAAACCATAAACTTCTACAACATAAAATCGATAAATAGCCTATTTCAGCGTTTAAATTACCTTTCAATAAACCACTTTCCTATTTCTTTTTCTCAAATAATAATGCCACAAAAGGTAAGTCGCTACAGATTTGTGTGGACTCCATTTTGACACATAATTTTCCATTTCTTGTTTGTCGTGAATATCGAGTAACTCTTTGATGGTGTTTATTACAGCAATATCACCAAGCGGAATGATGTCTGGCGCTTGAAGCGAAAACATCAAATAAATATCAATTGTCCAATTACCAATGCCTTTGATTTTGATTAATTCCTCTCGAACTTGCTCAGCCGATTTAGTTGCCAGACTTTCTAAATCAATGTGATTATTGATAATCGAATGAGACAAAGCCTTTATGTAAGACATTTTTTGTCGGCTAACGCCAATGTTTCGAAAGTCTTCATCCGAAAAAGAAAGAAGCGATTCTGGGTTAAAATTGATGTGTTTGGTTTTTAATTTTAAAAAAGTGGCTTTTGCCGAATCGATAGAAACTTGCTGTTCGAGAATTAACAACACTAAGGTTTCAAATCCTTGTGGTCGTTTGGGAAGTATTGGCAAACCGTACTTTTCAATGATACGATTGAAAATGGGCTCTTTTTGGGAAAGGTACTGAATGGCTTCTTGCATAAAATGGATACCTATTTTTGGTAAAAATAATCAAAAAAAAAACTAAGCTAGAACTTAAATAAATCAATCAAATCAATATCCAAGGCTTTTGTAATTTTTAGGACGAGACAGTATTACAGGGCTAGTGCGATGCCTCAGGCTCGTGCCTACAAAGTTGAGCAAATAAATCAAAGCCATAAAAAAAACCTCGCAGGATTTGCGAGGTTTTTTAATACATATCAAACACTTTTTTGAGTGCTTCTTTAATGTCTTGAAGCGTTGCCTTGTCAATAGTTCCAAGTTTTTTGCTCAATCGTTCTTGCGAGAGCGACCGTACCTGAAAACAATCGGCAGAGGAATCTTTGCTTAAACCGTTGGTTTTGTTGGGTTCAATTTTTACCATCCAAGGTGCAACTTGGTAATGGTCTTTCCAGTCGGTTATGGGAACAATTATTTTTAATGGTAACTTTCCTAAACGGTCATCGTTTACAATAATAGCAGGTCTTTTCTTTTGTATTTCTGCTCCTTTTGTTGGGTCAAGGTCAACTAACCAAATTTCACTTTGCTTCATAAAAATCTTGAAAATCTAATGCTGTAAAAGCGGTTAATTCTTTGTCGTTTGCGTAATCGCTATACAATAGTTTTACTGCCAAATCCATTTGGTTGCTGGTTTCTTCGTGTTTGATTGCCTTAATGGTTTCTTCGACTATCTGAAATTTTTCATCAAGAGACAATCTTTGTATTTCTTGAATGATTTGTAGTGTTTGCATAGTTTTTTTAAATGTCTTTTGATAAATTTACATATTTCAAAGGTATATAAAAATTCGTTTTTATGTGTTATATTTAAAGAAAATCACCCGCTAGTCCGAGCATTAGGTATTAGAGGGCTAGCGCGATGCCTCAGGCTCGTGCCTACAAAGTTGAGCGGTGGATTTATCACTTTTATTCTCGTTACAATAAGATTACCATATTTTTTTGCATCCTCTTTTGTCCAATTTCGTTCTTTTCCTTTGGGTCTTTTTTTCCATTCCCAGTCAATTGGTTCTTTTACATAAACACATAAAAGTACTTTGTCATCATAATTTACTTGATTCATTGAGCGTTGCTCCAAAGTTGTAAACCAAAAACTAAAAAAGAATTGGTCTTCATTATTTCCTGCTCCTGTTATTATTTGAGTTCCTATTTCTTTAAGTAAATATTTCAGAGGTTTATCAACAAATTTAGATTCATTAATTTTTAATTCTTTCATTTCTTTTGTTGACTGAACCATTGGGAATCCTTTACAATTATATAGCGTAATTGTTATTAATAATAGCATTATATATTGAAATATTTTTTTCATAATAATATTGTTTTAGTTATGGTTCTCGTGTCATGACTCGGACCTCGAAGCCATAATACCGAATATGTATTCAGCCTGCTTGCAGACTGACAAGTGTTACCTTATGCTCGTACTAGCTGGTTAATTAATAAATCCTAAGATGTTCAGGTAATTTGAGGTTTATTTTTTTTAGCAAATAAGGAGCTAATAGTATTCCTGATAAATTACAGATAAATGTATAATTGAAGAATAAAAAAAAGTCTTTAAGCAA
>DMHA01000416.1:634-7000 GCA_003449615.1 Flavobacterium sp. | reverse complement strand
GAGGTTTTTCCTGAAATTGTTGAAGTATCCTCAAAACTAATCGAACCTGAAAAAGACAGGCAGCCCATTAAGTTTTTGATGAAAAAACAAAAATTGGAGGGAGATGGCGCCTTTCACGAAAAAAGCAAGAAGAACAAAAAAGTCAATCTAGGCGGACCTGGTGTAACAAAGAAAAAAACGCACGGCTCCGTCAATAGAAATATGTTGAAAAATCAAGCCAAGAAACGCAAGGATAAGAAATAGTGTTTAGTCACAGTTTTCAGTGCTCACTGTGACTGAAAACTGCGACTGATTCCTTAATTCAAATCTTAGTAAAAACCAAGCAAACTGGAGAACACAAGTCAATCTTTTTTCCTGTATCAGTAAGCATTCCCGATTTTTTGTCTCTTTTAAAAATCACGATTGTATTGGTATATTGATGCCCTACCAAAAGAAAATTTCCTGTTGGATCAATGTTGAAATTTCGAGGGCCTTTTCCTAAAGTGCTCGTTCTTTGCACGAATTGTAATCGACCGTTTTTCAATATCTTAAAAGCCGAAATATCATTTGCAGTTCCCCTATTGGAAGCGTATAGAAACTTTCCGTCAGGCGAAATATGGATGTCGGCCGCACTAATATCTCCTTTGAAATCTGGGGGAACAACCGATATTTCACTCAATTTATTCAAAATTCCGTTGACGTAACTAAAAGAAGTTACAGTCCCGTCCAATTCTTGTAACAAATAAACCTGTTTTCCATTTTTACTAAATATCAAATGCCGAGGACCACTCCCAGGTTTAACATCAATACTGCGCTTGAGCGTTAAAACTTCTGAGGCTGAATTTGGATTGTATTGATACAAATAGATTTTATCGGTTCCTAAATCATTAGCCAAAACAAATTTCTTGTCCGGCGAAAAATAAACCATGTGAGCGTGAGGAGCATCCTGCCGTTTGGTATTGATGCTTTTTCCTGTGTGTTGCACTACTTGCTTCACTTCGCCAATGCTTCCATCAATATTTTTGCCCAAAACCGAAATATTGCCACTAGAATAATTGGCAGTAATCACGTTCTTCTCATCATTGATGATATAACAAGGATTCAGTCCGTTTGGATTTTGATAATTAATAAAATTCAATTTTCCACTTTTTGAATTAAATCCAAAAGCACTAACTGAACTTTTTTTATCATTTTCGCTTACCGAATAAACGAATTTATTGTCGGCAGAAATCGTCAAATAACTGGGATTAAGAATATTTTCTGTGTTGCTTTTAAGACTGAAATTGCCCGTTTTGGAATCGAATTCATAAACATAAATTCCTTTACTATCGCATGGTTTGGTGTAAGTTCCAACGATTAAATTGAGCTTGTTTTTTTGGGCTTGCATAGCACCAATTGTAAAAAATAATAGAAGATTAAAAAAGAATTGTTTCATCTGTTTTTGTTATTTTTGATAGTTTTATGGTTTCAGAACGTTGTTGATTTGATTTATTTTTTCTCCAAACTCAAATAAGCTTTTCCAATATAGGTAATGATATCCGAAGCTGAAAAAGATTGGTAGCCAGTTTCTGGCAAAGCAATATCAGCAGTCAATCCGTGAAGGTAAACCCCAATAATTGCTGCATCAATAGGTACATAAGATTGTGCTATCAAACTCGTAATCATTCCCGTAAGGACATCTCCCGTTCCAGCTGAAGCCAAAGCAGCGTTTCCAGTCGTGTTTTCGTAAATAGTTTCTCCGTCAATTATATAAGTTGGCGCTCCTTTCATCACAATTATTAAATTATTCTGTTTAGAAAAATTGACAGTTTTTTGAAATTTCTCTGCATCGGAATTCCATTTTCCTATTAGTCTCTCTAATTCTTTTTGATGTGGAGTAAAAATGGTTTTTTCAGGCAAAAAAGTGAGCCATTGTTGGTTTTGAGCCAAAATATTCAGTGCATCGGCATCAATAACCAAGGGAATTTTATTGGTTTTTAGAAATCGGTGTAAAGCGGTATGTGTTTCGATATCTTGACCCATTCCAGGTCCAATTCCGATGGCTTTGGGTACAAAATCTATTATAATTTTAGAGATATATTTTACAGCAATATCAGTCAAAACCATTACTTCGGGATTGGAAATTTGTAAAATTCTATACCCACAACGAGGTACAAATACAGTTACTAAGCCACAACCTGTTTTCAAACAAGCCCTTGAAGACAAAGTCATCGCACCAATTTTTCCGTAACTTCCCCCTATGATTAAAGCGTGACCCTGAATTCCTTTGTGGGTATTTGCATCTATGGGTTTGTAGCGTTTTAGAATTTCAGATTTATCAATAGAAATTGTAGTTTTCATTCAATGGAATTTGTTTGTTAAAAATACAAAAAAATATTTAATAACCAGATTTATAGTTGTATTGAATTCTAAGCTTAAAATAATAAAATCCTTCAATTTGTATGGGTTGAAAAAAAATCTATAAATCCGAATAGTCTATATAAAACCCTTTGTAACTCCATAAATAATCAATAAATTAGCCACTTCAAATTTTATATCAATTGACAATGAAAAATACTGCACTAACACACATTCACGAGAGTTTGGGAGCCAAAATGCTTCCGTTTGCTGGTTATAATATGCCCATTTTATACGAAGGTGTCAATGCGGAACACGAAACAGTTCGCAACAAAGTTGGCGTTTTTGATGTGTCGCACATGGGCGAATTTTTGCTAACTGGCCCTAATGCTTTGGCTTTAATCCAAAAAGTGACTTCTAATGATGCTTCGACATTAACCATTGGAAGAGCACAATATTCTTGTTTGCCAAATAATGATGGCGGCATTGTGGATGATTTGTTGGTTTATAAAATAAAAGAAGAACAATATTTATTAGTCGTAAATGCTTCAAATATTGACAAAGATTGGGAGTGGATTTCGTCAAACAACGATTCGGGAGTGGAAATGAAAAACCTTTCGGATGATTATTCACTATTGGCGATTCAGGGACCAAAAGCGGTAGAAGCTATGCAATCCTTGACTTCGGTAGATTTAACGGCTATTCAATACTATCATTTTGAAGTAGGCGATTTTGCAGGAATCGAACATGTAATCATCTCTGCAACGGGGTACACAGGTTCAGGCGGTTTCGAGATTTATTGTAAAAACTCGGAAGTAGAACAAATATGGAACAAGGTTTTTGAAGCGGGTGCAGCTTTCGGAATCAAGCCAATTGGTCTCGCCGCTCGTGATACCTTGCGTTTGGAAATGGGTTTTTGTTTGTACGGAAACGACATCAACGACATAACTTCGCCACTTGAAGCAGGTTTGGGTTGGATTACCAAATTTTCTAAAGAATTTACCAATTCTGAAAACTTGAAAAAACAAAAAGAAGCAGGTGTTTCAAAGAAATTAGTCGCTTTCGAAATGCAAGAACGAGCCGTGCCAAGACACGATTACGAAATAGTAAATGCTAATGGAAATGTTATTGGAATTGTAACTTCAGGAACGATGTCACCATCGATGAATGTTGGAATAGGACTAGGTTATGTAACCACCGAAAACAGTACAATAGACAGTGAAATTTTCATTAGAATCAGAAAAAATGATGTGCCGGCAAAAGTGGTAAAACTGCCTTTTTATAAGAAATAATATCAATAGCAATAACAATAACAATAACAATAGCAATAGCAAAAATTACCACAATAGCAAATAGCCCCGCTAACGAAACCATGGCTAGGATATGAATAAAATCACCCGATTTATTAATTCGATTTTGAGTTACAAAAGTATCTTAATGACTCACATTCGCCACTTCTTCAGGATTGTGTTTGTGTTTGAAAAGTACTGAAAATGCCACGGCAATTACTAAAGCATAAGCAGCAAAAGCCAACCAGATATTGTGCCAATCTCTAACACCGTTGAGTGTAAAATAAGTATCTATCACTTGTCCGCTGATGATGCCACCAAAGAAAGCACCAAAACCATTAGACATCATCATAAACAATCCTTGCGCACTCGAACGAATTGAAGAATCTGTTGTGGTTTCGATAAATAACGAACCCGAAATATTAAAGAAATCAAAAGCCATTCCGTAAACGATGCACGACATAATAATTAAGATTGTTCCTCCAAATGAAGGATCGCCATAAGCAAAGAATCCGAAACGCAATACCCAAGCCAACATAGAAATCAACATCACTTGCTTGATGCCAAATCGTTTCAAAAAAAATGGAATCGCCAAGATAAACGCCGTTTCCGAAAATTGTGAAATTGACATAATCAGAGTAGATTTTTGCACCACAAAACTATCTGCATATTCTGGCATATTTCCAAATTCAGACAAATACACATCGCCATACATATTGGTCAATTGTAAAGCAGCTCCCAAAAACATCGAGAATATAAAGAAGATAGCCATTTTGTAAGTTCCAAATAATTTGAAAGCATCCAATCCTAATTTTTTGGCAAATGAAACGTCTTTGTCAATTAATCTTTGCGGCGGACATTGTGGCAAAGTAAAAGAATAAATACCTAAAATGAATGCTGCTAAAGCCGAAATATAAAACATATTGACAGAAGCTTTATTTCCGGTTAAATTCGTCAACCACATTGCAGCTATAAAACCAATAGTTCCCCAAACCCTAATGGGCGGGAAAACTTTGACTACATCATAATTATTGTTTTTCAAAATATTATAAGCCACTGAATTTGACAAAGAAATAGTTGGCATATAGCAAAGCATAGCACCAAAAATAACCCAATAGAATGTTGTAGGATTGTCCACTTGAGGCAAATAGCAAAGTGCCAAACCGCCTAAAATGTGTAGAATCCCATACAGTTTTTCAGCATTTACCCATCTATCGGCGATAATGCCTGTCAATGCTGGCATTAGTATAGAAGAAAGTCCTAAAGTTGAAAATATGGCACCAAATTCGGCTCCACTCCATTGTTTGGTTGCAAACCAATAATTCCCAACGGTTATCAACCATGCTCCCCAAACAAAAAACTGGAGAAAACTCATTAATGTGAGCCTGTTTTTTATGTTCATAATAATGGAATTTAATTTAAAATGAAAAATAGCTTATAGATTGGGTAAATCTAAGAATAATCTAAGATATTTAAACAAATTGTAATGATTTTATAAAAAATAGAATTGACGAAATAATTATCAAGGGGCAAGCCGGTCTATTTTCCAAAAATAATCTTCTTGCAACTGATAGCGAATTCTATCGTGCAAACGGTTGGGTCTTCCTTGCCAAAATTCAACTGCTACGGGACGAACCAAATAGCCGCCCCAAAATTTTGGTCTTGGGATTTCTTTACCCTCAAATTGATTTTCCAATTGTTTTAAACCTTCTTCTAAAACAGTTCTGGATGCAATAATCTCACTTTGATTGGAAACTATGGCTCCAAATTTACTTCCTGTTGGTCGGGATTCAAAATAACCATCTGAAAGATTTTCCGAAATTTTTTCGGCGACACCTTTGATAATTACTTGGCGTTCGAGTGACGACCAAAAAAAAGATAGACAAACATTTGGATTATTGGCAATGGCTTTTCCTTTTTCTGAATTGTAATTGGTGTAAAATATAAATCCTTCATAAGTAAATTGCTTCAAAAGAACCACTCTCGACTTCGGAAAACCATCCAAACCAAGCGTGGAAACGGTCATCGCATTCACTTCATCATCACCTCCAAAATCCTCTACTTCGTGAAACCATCTATTGAATAAATTGATAGGGTCTTCGGGAATATTGGTTTCCAAAAGTTCATTCTTTTCGTAAGATTTTCTATAATTGGTGATATCTTTCATTTGCCTGTATTAAATTTATTGGATGCAAAATTATATGTTTTAAAATGAAATTGTTCTCAATTTTTGCAAGTTATTACCTTTTAAAAAATTAACCACAAATTTGCTTCGCCTGTTCGCTATCGCTCGAGTCACAAATTTACACAAATTCCTATGTGATATAATTCGTGACTGCATCAAAGTCAGCAAGCGAAGCAAATCCAATTTTAAGTATTATTAAAATTTGTGATAATTTGTGTAATTTGTTTCAGAAAATTTTAAATACAATGCAAAATCAAAACTCATAAGACTTCCCATCATCGGCTAAAAGAATATTCGGGAAAATGGTTTCGGCTTGCTCTTTAAAAAGTGTAATACTTTCATATCGAGTAGAATAATGTCCCAAAACCAATTGTTTTACCTTGGCTTTCAAAGCAATGGTTGCCGCTTCTTTTGCTGTAGAATGCATTGTTTTCCTAGCCAAAGCTTCCTCCGAATCCAAAAAAGTTGATTCGTGATACAACACATCAACTTCCTTTATTATGGGAATAATACTTTCGTCATAAACCGTGTCCGAGCAAAAGGCATAACTCAATGGCGGGACAGGATCAAAGGTCA
>DMHA01000416.1:0-542 GCA_003449615.1 Flavobacterium sp. | reverse complement strand
TAATAACATTTGTCAATTTCATAGTTCAGAACGGCATCCAAATTCAATTTTCGTTCCCTGATTTTTTCTATAAACAAAAATCCATTGGTATAAACCCTGTGTTTTAAAGGGATTGTTTTTACAATAACTTTGTCATCTTCAAAAATAACTTCACTCTCTTTGGATTCTAATTCGTGGAAAAACAAGCCATATTTAGTCCAAGAATTAGACAAACTCAATTGCAAATTGATGATTTCCTTGATGCCTTTTGGTCCATAAATATGCAAATCGGTAGTTCTGTTGAGCAAGGCAAAAGTCGAAATCAAACCTATCAATCCAAAAAAGTGATCGCCGTGTAAATGCGAAATAAACACCTGATTGATTTTAGAAAACTTGATTTTATTTTTACGCAATTGCACCTGAGTTCCTTCGCCACAATCTATTAAAAATAATCGATTTCGGATTTCTAAAACCTGTGAAGTAGGGTTGGTAAAAGTGCGTGGTGTGGCGGCGTAACAGCCGAGTATCGTTAGATTCATTTAATTTTAGATTGTAGATTTTAG
>DMHA01000303.1:1851-2659 GCA_003449615.1 Flavobacterium sp. | reverse complement strand
GAGTAAAATAAATTTAGAAATAAGACACTACTTTAACTCCCTAAAATACTGCAATAAAATTTTATCATTATCCAATGTTGGCGTAAAAACTTCCAGAATACTAGGCCTTTCGTTTTGAGCAAATAGGGCTTTCAAACTCGTTTCTAAATTGGCTTCAGTACTGGCAATACTGTATTCAAAACCATACATTTTGGCCAATTGTTCGGCAGTCAAACAATGGGAAGTTTCAAAAAACTTGTTGAAAACAGGCGTTTCATCGTGGCCGGGCAAAATTCTAAAAATCCCACCTCCGCCATTGTTGATGAGAATAATCTTAAAGTTTTTTGGGGTGTATTCGTTCCACAAAGCGTTGCTATCGTACAAGAAACCGATGTCGCCAGTTATCAAAACCGTGGGTTTTTCATTGGCAACAGCCGCGCCAATTGCAGTAGAAGTACTACCATCAATACCACTAGTGCCACGATTGCAAAACACCTGTATCGAAGGATTGATATCGAACAATTGGGCATATCGAATGGCAGAACTATTACTCAAATGCAACATCGAATTTTCGGATAAGGATGGAATTATTTTCTCGAAAGCCTTAAAATCAGAAAATGGAATTTTGGCTAAATACTCCTGGTGTTTCTTTTCTCGGAGTTTTGCAACAGCTTTAAATGTTGAAAAATATTGGGTTTCAATGGTTGTTGTTGAGAGCAAAAAATGATTGAAAAATAGGTTAGGACAGACCTTGAAATGTTGGGTCAAACAACCATAAGTGTTATAGGCTCGCAAAGTATCGATGTGCCAATGATGTGTTGGTTGATAG
>DMHA01000303.1:848-1690 GCA_003449615.1 Flavobacterium sp. | reverse complement strand
GTAATTATCGTATCAATATTATTCAAAAAGGAGGGATGATGCAGGTTGGAAGTCGTTTCCGTCATCACCACAACCGATTCGTCATTGGCGAAAAATTCAATGATTTCAGGGTCAATTTCATTGGGCTTGTTTTCTCCAACCAGAATTAATTTCTTTTGAGATTTGTTCCAAATATTCGAGTATTCGACTAATTCTTCTTTGGATATTTTATGTTCTTTTGCTTTGAAATCTGAAATTGTTACCTCGACATTCAACTTGGAAACCGTTTGGTACAAAGGTTCTTCAAAAGGGGCATTGATGTGAACGGGACCTTTTTTTGCAACAGCCTTATGAATCGCTTTGTTGATTTTCAAATCATTTTCTACAGAAGCTTCTTCGGTTAAATTGGCGTTGTACAAAGAATGATTTTGGAACACATTTTCCTGACGAATGGTTTGGCCGTCGCCAATGTCTATGATCTTTTGTGGCCTATCGGCAGAAATCACAATTAATGGAATTTGGCTATAAAAAGCTTCCGCAAAAGCGGGATAATAATTCAACAATGCCGAACCCGAAGTACAAACTACAACAACCGGTTTCTGAATTTGTTGGGAAATTCCCACAGCAAAAAATGCGGCACAACGCTCATCGGCAATACTGTAACAATTGAAATATGGATTGCTTACAAAACCTATGGTTAGTGGCGCGTTTCTAGAACCAGGAGAAATTACTATGTTTTTGATTCCTTTGGCAAGACAAATTTGGATGATGCTTTGAGCAAGAGGTATTTTGGGATAAACCATTTTTGGAAGTTAGAAGTTAGAAGCTGGGAGTTTGAAGGTTTAAAGTTGTTTAAAGTTGTT
>DMHA01000303.1:0-788 GCA_003449615.1 Flavobacterium sp. | reverse complement strand
TTTAAAGTTGTTTAAAGTTGTTTGTCTTAACTTGGCAAAGTTACAACTTGGCTATTGAATAAAGTAAATTGAAACAAGTTTTTCATACTTTTGAAGAGAAATAATTTTAGAAATGGAAATCAAAATTAGACCTTATAAAATCGAAGATACTCAAGCGATTTTAGACATTATCAATCACAATATTTTACATTCGACTGCTTTGTATGATTATAAAATTCGAAATTATGAGCAGCAAAAAAATATTTTGGAAGAGAAAATAACTAAAAACTTTCCAGTAATCATAGCCGAATTGGATGGAAAAGTGGTTGGTTTTGGAATGTATAGTGAGTTCAGATTTCGGGAAGCCTATAAATTTACGGTCGAACATTCGGTTTATGTCAATAATGATTTTAAAGGAAAAGGCATTGGTAAATTATTGCTTCTGGAATTAATTGCTGCCGCTAGAAAACAAAAACTCCACACTATGATTGCAGTTATTGATGCTGAAAATCAAGGTAGTGTGGAATTTCACGAGAAATTTGGTTTTAAAACGGTAGGAATCATCAAAGAATCAGGATATAAATTCGACCGATGGTTGGATACGGTTTTAATGCAGCTAATTTTAGATTGTAGATTTTAGACTTTTTAGAAATCTAAAATTACCCCTTAATCCAATTTAAAACTTCTGGATCATTTGGCAATGTTCTTGGAGTAATTACTTTCTCTAATTCCCCTTTTTCGTTGACAAGGTATTTTTGGAAATTCCAACTTACTTCAGAATCTTCAAATCCGTTTTTGGATTTTTGAGT
>DMHA01000123.1 GCA_003449615.1 Flavobacterium sp. | reverse complement strand
CGACTGCAACAGGCAGAGTTCGGCGTAATATGCCCGATCCGATTCCTGTTATGGCGAAACTGTTTATCGCAAACATGATGATAAAGGTTAACATTGAATGGGAACGATTGAATCAATTTTTATCAAGTTATATGGTATAGTTAACAATAAATAAGTTGCCCAATCAGTAATAAGCACCAAAAGTATTGCCGTTATGCCAACATCAATCAGCTTACAGACTATTAAAAATCTTCTCTCAAAGATGGGATTTTTGTCAATTGAATCTCAGAGAGATGTTTGGCATAAATCATACTCTCAACATGGTAATTATGAAATCTCTGTTGACCTAAGCACTCGAAGGTCAACACATTGTAGCATCAATTGGGGAGATCGCATCAATTTTGATCGCACAACAACTTCTAACTTTAAAGATTCTGAAACTCTTGTTATTATTGAATGTATTAATCGGCTTCTTGAGAAAGGTTATAAGCCTGAATGTATAACACTTGAGAAGAAGTGGAGACTTGGACATGATGGAAAAGGTTACTTAGATATCCTTGTATCAAGGGATGATGAATCTAAAACTGCTTTCCTTATGATAGAGTGCAAAACTTGGGGAGCAGAATATGAAAAAGAAAAGCGAAAAACGAAAGAAAATGGTGGTCAGCTATTTAGCTACTATATTCAAGAGCGTTCCACAGAATATCTTTGCCTTTATACTTCTCGTCTCAATTCTGATGATAATATTGAATACATGAATGACATTATTAGTGTTGTTCAGTCTATTCCTGAAGCAGAGAAGGCTCCTAATCAAGATGAGCTTCATAAACTGTGGGATAAATCTTTTGCTGAAAATGGGATTTTTAACGTTCAAGCTACTCCATATAACTTTCATTTTGAGTTGCTTAAAAAAAATGAATTGAAGCCTCTAACCTCCGATGTGAGCGATAGGCTTTTTAATGATTTTCTGGAGATTTTAAGACACAATGTTGTTTCAGATAAACCCAATGCTTTTAACAAGTTAGTCAACCTGCTTTTTTGTAAAATTCTTGATGAAGATGAAAAGAATGATGATGATATTTTAGAATTCAGATGGGTCGTTGGAGAGAAAAATGAAAATGCGCTGATGCGCCTAAACGACTTATATAAAAAAGCTATGCTGTTGTACCTTCAGAAAGAAATTGCTGATCACTCAGAGCAAGAGATTCAGGAGAAAATGAGTAATGGATGTGATGAGGTTGCGAGAAGAGAGTTAAATAAAATTTATACTGAGCTTCGTCTTTATAAAAATCAAGAGTTTGCCTTTAAAGAAGTTTATAATAAAGAGTCATTTGAAGAAAATTGCATAGTCTTACGAGAGATAGTTCAACTTATTGAGAAATATCAATTCAAGTACACTGATAAACAGCAGTTTCTAGGTGATTTCTTCGAGCAGTTGCTCAAAGAGAGTCTGAAGCAGGAAGCTGGACAATTTTTTACACCTGTCCCTATTGTGCGTTTTATTTGCCTTTCTATTCCATTTAAGTTTATTGTCAATCAGAAGATTCAGAGTAGGAAACCAGATTTTTTGCCATATACCATTGATTATGCGTGTGGGGCTGGACATTTTATTACGGAATCAATGGATATAATAGAGCGTATTTTGCAGGCTATTGAAGCAGAAGGATTTACAAAACAGATGCGAGATAATCTGTATGCTTATAGAAATTCATATCAGTGGGCGAAGACCTTTGTTTATGGAATTGAAAAGGATTGGAGACTGACTAAGACAACTAAGTTAAGTTGCTTTTTAAATGGCGATGGTGAAGCGACAATCATTCAGGAAGATGGACTAGATAACTTTTACACAAGCAAAAAGTATTCAGGTAAACTTAAGTCAACTAATCCAGAAGCCGAAGATAATCAACAATTTGACGTTCTAACTGCTAATCCACCTTATTCAGTAAGTGCATTCAAGCGCACACTTTTTAATGGAGAACAATCATTTGAACTCTATAAGCGTCTTACCGATCAAAGTTCTGAAATAGAATGCTTGTTTGTAGAGCGGGCCAAACAATTGCTCAAGGATGAAGGCTACACAGGTATTATTCTACCTAGCAGTATTTTGAATAATCCTGGCATTCATTCTTATACTCGTGAAATTATCTTAAAGTATTTTTATGTGAAAGCAATTGTTGAATTTGGTGGGGCAACTTTTATGGCTACAGGAACAAAAACAATAGTTCTTTTTCTACAGCGCAGACCAAATACTGACTGGGAAAGAATAAATGGGATTGTTACCAAATTTTTCAGGGATTTTCAGGATAAAAATGTAGATAATTATGAGAATGTTTTCAACACTTATATTGAGTTTGTTTGGAGAACGATCACTTTAGATAACTATGTAAGTTTTATTTCTGGTGAGCCCAATGATGCTATTAAAGAGCATGAAATTTATATGGACTATCGGCAATGGTTTGATAATCTCACTGAAATTAAGAAATTGAAAGATAAAAAGTCATTTAAAGCTCTTTCTGAAGATGAACAGAATAGTAGATTGCATTATCTATTTTATGAGAAAGTTAATTTAATTGAAAGAGATAAAATTTTATTTTTTATACTCGCTTATGAGCAGTCTGTAATTTTAGTAAAGTCTGGTGACACGGAAATAGAAGAAAAAGAATTTTTAGGATATGGATTTTCTAATAGACGACCTTATGAAGGTTTGCATCCTTTACAGGTAGATGCACAAGGTCGCCTGATAACTAAACTTTTTAATGAAGATGATGTGTTCGATTTTACTAGGGTTAATTCGTACATTATCACGAATTTTTTAGGGGATGAGCTTCCTGAAGTTGCGGACGATCTTAAAGATAATCTTCAAGTGTGTAAACTTCATAACCTAATTTCATTTGAAGGTGTTAACTTTGAAAAAAAAATCTCTACAACTAGAAGACAGTTAATGATCGTGGAGATCCCTACAAAATATCCAAGCCGCAGGCTAGGAGACATGATTTCTTTTGAATATGGTAAAGCTTTACCAAAGCGAAATCGTCGTCCTGGCGAGTACCCTGTAGTGGGTTCTAGTGGTATTGTTGGTAATCATAATGAATATTTGGTTGAAGCACCAGCAATTATAGTTGGTCGAAAAGGCTCTGTTGGGAAAGTTACACTTATCGACGATAAACATTGCTTTCCAATAGATACGACCTTCTATCTTAAATTTAATCCTGAAGAACTTGAGTACAAATATGTCTACTATATACTGAAACAGCTAAAGCTTGAAAACTTAGGTGGTGGATTGGGCCCAGGTGGACTAAATAGGAATGATGCTTATAAATTGAAAATTCCTGTTCCTCCTAAATCTGTTCAAGAACAAATTGTTGCGGAAATTGAATCTATTGAAAATCGGGATCTTTCAAGTACAGAAATTGAAGTACAACTTTCAGCAAGGGAAGTAGAAAAAACAGAGGTATTTACAAAATATTTGTAATAACCACAGCAACCGGATATTACCCCCAAGAACAAAGCCCTAAAACATTTCTTGAAACCGCTCAATCTTTACAGCTAGAAGGTAATCCAGATTGGTCTGAGAAAAGTGTGTGAAGCAGAAATTCACTGGTATGAAGCTCACGGCATCTTGCTGTGTTACCCGAAACCCGCGATATGCCTCCCTCAAAAATGCTATCATGGGATTAATCTAAATTATCAAAAAACTTGCTTGAGAGCA
>DMHA01000277.1 GCA_003449615.1 Flavobacterium sp. | reverse complement strand
AAAAGAAACATACTGCTTATTCCTAAAATTGATAGTTTTTTCATTGTTTTGTAATTTAATTAGTTTGTTTTCTCGAATTGATAAATAACTTCTTTTACTTGACCACCAACATTGATTTTGTCAACCAATTGAAAAGATGTTTCTGATTGATTAGCAAGACTTAACACATAGCCATCTCTAACTTTTTTTGCTTTTTCTCCAGCATCTAATATTTTCAAAACAAATTGTCCTTCTTTGTTTACACTCCAAACAATTGGCGAACTGAAGGCTGGACAATCTGATTTTGTCAAACTCATACTGCCTTTGTTATTGTTCGAAATAAAATTCCAAGTACTTCCTACGAAACATTTAGAATCGGCAATTTGAAAAGAATTAACCTTAATGTAATCAGAACCTGGATATGTCACTCTGCTAATAACCCAATTTCCTTTGATAGCAACTTGAGAACTTCGGTCTAATTTTGTGGTTGTAACTGGTTTGTTTTCAACAGTTGTGGTTGTTGTACCTGATTTACTTTTACAGGCTACAAACAAAATAGCCAATACAATTATTGTAATTGCTTTTTTCATAATTATTGTTTTTTTAATATTTAACTTCGTGCAAAGTTACAATCTATCAATCAAAAATTATAGTATAATAAAATCAATTTGTATCAAAATTAACGTTTCCGACAATTTGTCACTTTACTGTCAATTGGTATCTTATTTGAGTAGTAGAAATCAATTGTAAAACTTTAAAAACTTTAACTATGACAACAGGAAAAATTAATGTTTCGGTAGAAAACATCTTCCCTTTAATCAAAAAATTTTTATACAGTGATCACGAAATATTTTTACGTGAGTTGATTTCAAATGGTACCGATGCTACCCTAAAATTAAAACATCTTACAAGCGTTGGCGAAGCCAAAGTAGAATATGGCAATCCAATTCTGGAAGTTAAAATCGACAAAGAAGGCAAGAAATTGCATATTATTGATCAAGGTATAGGTATGACTGCTGAAGAAGTGGAGAAATACATCAACCAAATCGCTTTTTCTGGAGCCGAAGAATTTTTAGAAAAATACAAGGATTCTGCCAAAGATTCAGGAATTATTGGTCATTTTGGTCTTGGATTCTATTCTGCTTTTATGGTAGCTTCTAAGGTTGAAATCATTACCAAATCATACAAAGACGAACCAGCAGCCCACTGGATTTGTGACGGAAGTCCTGAATTTACTTTAGAACCAGCCGACAAAACCACTCGTGGAACGGAGATTATTTTGCACATTGCCGAAGATTCATTAGAATTTTTAGAAGAGTTTAAAATCAAGGAATTACTGAATCGTTACAACAAGTTTATGCCTGTTCCAATTAAATTTGGAACTAAAACAGAAACGCTCCCAAAGCCTGAAGATGCTCCCGAAGATTATGTAAACGAAACTATCGAGGTTGATAACATCATCAACAATCCCAATCCAGCTTGGACCAAACAACCAACAGAATTAAAAGACGAAGATTACAAAAATTTCTACCACGAATTGTATCCAATGCAATTTGAAGAACCCTTATTTCACATTCATTTGAACGTGGATTATCCGTTTAATTTGACAGGGATTTTGTATTTTCCAAAATTAGGAACTGATTTGCAAATCCAGAAAGACAAAATTCAATTGTACCAAAACCAAGTCTATGTTACTGATAATGTGGAGGGAATTGTGCCGGAGTTTTTAATGATGCTTCGTGGCGTTGTTGATTCTCCAGACATTCCTTTGAATGTTTCCCGTTCCGGTTTACAAGCCGATGGAGCTGTTAAAAAGATTTCAAACTATATCACTCGAAAAGTAGCCGATAAATTGAAATCATTGTTTACCGAAAATCGTGAGGATTTTGAGCAAAAATGGAACGACATCAAAATTGTTTTAGAATATGGAATGTTGTCAGAAGAAAAGTTTTATGAAAAAGCGGGTGCTTTCGTTTTGTATCCAACTGTGGATGACAAATACTTTACTTTAGACGAATTGAAAGAAAACTTGAAAGAAAAACAAACCGACAAAGACGGAAAATTAGTTATTCTTTATGCAGGAAACAAAGAAGCACAACACTCTTACATTGAAATCGCCAAAGATAGAGGATACGAAGTATTGCTTTTGGATTCGCCAATTATCTCGCATTTGATTCAAAAAATTGAAGGTGACAATAAAGATTTAACTTTCGTTCGTGTCGATTCTGATCATATTGATAATTTGATTAAAAAAGAGGAAACTACCATTTCTAAATTATCGGATACCGAAAAAGAAAACCTGAAAACTTCACTAGAAACTTATATTCCAAAAGCATACACAGTTCAACTAGAAGCTTTAGACAGTCAAGCTGCTCCGTTTATTATTACCCAACCAGAATTTATGCGTCGAATGAAAGAAATGAGTCAATCTGGTGGAGGCGGAATGTTCGGAATGGGCAATATGCCAGAAATGTATAATTTGGTGGTCAATACCAACTCCGATTTGGCTTCCAATATTTTGAATACCGAAGACAAATCGGCTCAAGAAAATTTGGTAAAACAAGCTTTAGACTTAGCCAAATTATCTCAAAATTTATTAAAAGGCGAAGAACTTACAGCTTTTGTGAAGCGAAGTTTTGATTTGATTAAATAAGTATTAAGACTGAAGTATCAAGTATTAAGACTGAAGTATCAAGTATTAAAACGAAAGTAACAAGTATTAAGACCTGCAAGTTAAAATTTGCGGGTCTTTTTTTTGGAGAAAAAATAGCAAATTCAAGATAAAATCACGAATTTTGAAATTAGTTTTCTTACTAAATGCAATAAGAAATCAGAATCAAATTAAACCCTTTCACAAAAATTAAGTCAAACTTTCATAATTCTTTATATTATGGACAATCACACCCTTTGGTCTTTGCGACTTGGATATTCGGCAAAGCAAGCCAAATCTATCGAAAAAACAGGCTTGAAAAAGTTTTTGGAACAATCTTTTGCCACAAAAGTTGATTCAAAAATTCCTGATTTCTTGGAAGACAGCCCAAAATCGTCTCAAGAATTAAAAGAAATCCGCAAAACTTTAAACGCAGCAAATCCCGAAGCCAAAAAGGAAATGCTCAAAAAAGAAATACAGGTTTCAGTCGAAATGAAATCTTGGTGGATTGATAAAATGATAGAAGAAGATTTTCCGCTTCGCGAAAAAATGACTTGTTTTTGGCACAATCATTATGTTTCTACTTTCCAAAAAGTAAAGGTCAATTATTGGGTTTTTCAGCACAATCAAATCCTAAGGGGGAATGCTTTTGGCAATTTCAAAACCTTGACCAAAAAAATCATTCAAAGCAATGCCATGGTGCGTTATTTGGACAATGTGGACAACAAAAAAGACAAACTCAACGAAAATTTAAGTCGAGAATTGTTGGAACTTTTTACTCTAGGAATCGGGAATTATAGCGAAGAAGATATTAAAAATGGAGCAAAAGGTTTGGCAGGATTGGGCATTGGTGAAGAAAATGCTGTTTACCGAAAATTTTTTGAAGACAACGAATCCTTTATTTATCTCGGAAAAAAAGGCAATTTCAAAATCGATGAAATGATTGACATCATTTTTGAACAGCCCAATATTCCATATTTAATTACTCGAAAAATATTGAAATGGTTCATTTATGACAATCCTAAAGAAGAGTTGGTGCGTTATTATGGCGATTATTTCAAGCAAATGGATTTTGAAATCCGACCACTTTTGACCAAAATTTTCACGGAAGAGTTTGCCAAAAAAAATGCCGGTTCCAAAATCAAAAATCCTTTGGAATACAGTTTACAATTAATGAACGAACTAAATATTTCAAATACTAATACTAAATTAATTACTTTTTTCATCAAAGAACAAGGAATGGATTTGTTCAATCAACCCAATGTAAAAGGTTGGGATGGCGGAAATTCCTGGCTCACTTCACAGATTTTCTTGCAGAGAAACAACACCGCCGATTTGCTATGTAATGGTAAAAACATTAGCCGAGCAAAGAAAGAAAATGATAATATGATGATGAATCAAAACCCAAACAGGCAATTGAACGTCAAACTGAATTGGAACAGGGAAGGAAACAACAAGGAAATTATTGCCCAGCTTTCAAATAGATTATTATTTCAAACTGATGCAGCCAATCAACAAGATTTTGAAAAAATTCTAAAATACGATTTCGACAGCAAAACCGAAGGCTCGGACAATGCTGTGATGCGATTGTTTAATTTTATGGTAAAAACTCCTGAATTTCAACTCATTTAAATTTATTGTTATGAACAGAAGAAATTTTTTAGCACTCACAGGAACTTTCACAGGCGGTTCACTTTTATTGCCTCATTTTTTATATTCTTTTGGTTCCCAAAATAATTTAGTTTTAGGTGAGCAATGCGTGGTTTTCGTTCAATTAAACGGTGGAAACGATGGATTGAATACCTTTATCCCTTTTGAAGATGCACTTTATTATGACTTGCGTCCAAAGATTTCAATTTCAAAATCTGAAGTGTTGAATTCATCAAAAGGAATGGCATTTCACCCTGCTTTGAAAGGATTTGCAATGATGCAACAAAGCGGTGATTTGTCGGTGATACAAAACGTTGGCTATCCAAATCCGGTTCGTTCTCATTTCAGAAGTCAAGAAATTTGGCAAACCGCTCCCACAAATCAGGAATATTTAAGTGATGGTTGGCTTGGGCGTTATCTTGATTTGCAATGCAAAGAACACCAACCCACAGCTGGAATTAATTTAGATTCGATTGATAATTTAGCCTTGAAAGGGGAAGAACCCAATTCGATTACGGTAAAAGACCCCGACCGATTCAAAACTAAAATCAAAGTTGAAAATGAAGGTCAATTATCCAATAATCCACAATTGGATTTTGTTCGAAAAATTGCTAATTCTGTCGTAGAAGGTTCTGATGATATTCAGAAAGCATTGGCAAAATCGGCTAGTTCGGATGTAGTTTATCCAAAAACAGGATTGGCTAAAAACCTAGAATGGATTTCAAAATTGATAAAAGGAAACCTGAATTCGAAGGTGTATTATACTTCGCAAGGCGGTTTTGACACTCACGACAATCAATTGGCGATTCACAAAAACAAGTTAACTGAACTCAACGATGCCGTTTTTAGTTTCTATGAAGATTTGAAAAAATCACAACAATTGCAAAACGTGACGATTGTGGTTTTTTCTGAATTTGGACGCCGCGTAAAAGACAACGGACGAGGCACCGACCACGGAACGGCAGCACCAATGTTTGTTATTGGTGGAAATAATCGCGGAAAAATCATAGGACAAAACCCCAATCTTTCGGATTTGGACAAAGGCGATTTGAAACACGAAATAGATTTCAGAAGTGTTTATGCTTCCATCTTGAAAAATAAATTGAATTTCGATTATTCAAAAATAGGAATTCAAAACAAAGCTTTGGAAGGATTGTTCTAAAAAAATCTAGATTTCTAGTATTCTATTTGTAACTATACCTTATTTTTGTGCTTCATAAAAAAAAACAGAATGTTTGATATTTCATTGACAGAATGGATTGGTTATTTGGCTTCTTTAGTTTTAATGATTTCATTTTTGATGAAAAACATCAATACATTACGAATTATAAATTCAATTGGAGCTTTACTATTTGTTATTTATGGTTTTATGTTGGCGATTTCTTGGCCAATAATTATTTCAAATACTTTTATTTTAGGAGTAAATAGTTATTATTTGACAAAACATTTTCGAACAAATTAATTTGATTTTGGAATTGAAGAATTTCCAAAAAAATCAATATGTATTGGCTTAGACTTTAGCAAAAAATTGAAATACAAATGCTTTGGCTTTAGCCAAATAAACACAATATAAGTTGGCTGAAGCCAATGGGAATAACACTAATTTAAAGGTTTAATTTTTTTCCAATTCCTAATACACACAAATTTTCAACTTCTAATTAATAACTTCAAACACCCAATTTTCAACATCTATTTGTATCTTTGTTTTGAAAATTTAATAAAATGAAGAAAACTGCTGAATTAGAAGAAAATGACAACAAAAATAGAAATCTTATTCTGGGATTATTGTTTGATGGAATAGGGATGTTGACATTCTCTATTCCTTTTTTGGGAGAATTCTCGGATGTGGTTTGGGCTCCAATTGCTGGTTTTTTGATGACTTGGATGTACAAAGGAACAGTTGGAAAAGTGGGAGGAATTTTTGCTTTTTTGGAAGAAATAATTCCGTTTACTGATTTTATTCCATCCTTTACTTTGACATGGATTTACAATTATTGGATTAAAAAAGACAAGTAATTTACTTTTTCTCTTCTTTAAAAATAAATCCTAATCCCATACCCACAAGCATCTTTTTTTCGAATGACCAGAAGAACTTAAATTGTCCAAAAATAAATCCTATCAGCACCAAAAGAACTTGGTATATTGGAAAAATTAAGAGCAAACGAACAGGCGTAAACCAAAAACCCAAATCATCTTTTGTGATTCCCAACCAAATACAAAATGGTTTAGACAACCAAGCCGAAGCCGTACCTGTTAAAGCAAAAACGACAAAAATAATAACTAGCTGAATATTGGAAGTAACTCCCCAGCGTTTTTTTAATTTCTCCATCTTTTGTGGGTTAATTCTAATAAATTCGCCTTATCTTTCAGGCACATATCCATAAAGATTTTGTTTGAAGGTATTTTGAAAATAAATCATGTAGTTGTAAATGAGATAATTCACTTCATATCCATAATTTATATTTTGGTCATAATTGATTGTAATTTCATATAAATTAGGATTATAGCGATGGGGTTGCAAAACACGATTATTCCATTCGGTTACATAAAATAGGTTCTTATTTTCCATGTAGTTTTGGGAATGATACCCTCGTGGAAAAGATCTGCTAACCAGCCAATTACTGAAACCTGGGTCAATAATAATTACCTCGTATTCAAGTTCTTCATTTGCAATCCTGATGGTGTCATTCGTTACTTTTGTAGCATTATTAGCAATTTGAATAGTATCGTTTTTTAAAGTAGAGTTTCTTTCTGAATCGGCAATAACTGTTTTTTTGCTATTGCAACTAAGAAATAACATGAGAATTAAAGTGAATAGGTATAGTTGGTTTTTCATTGTAAAATTATGATTGATAAAATTACAAAAAAATTGTTTTTAAAACACAAACCAAGTATATTTACGTTAAAATAAAAACCTTAGACAAATTTGAATTTATAATTTGATTCTGTCATTCCTAGAAAGTATAAAATGAAAAATTTACTGTTTGCAAATTGGCACACGATGCGATGGGTGAGATTGGCTTTTTCCCTGTTTTTGTTCGTGCAAGCTTACACCACTCACGAATGGTTTTTTATTGCTTTTGGTTTATTCTTTTTATTCCAAGCTGTTTTTAATTTTGGTTGTGGTTCAAATGGTTGTGCATTTCCAAATAATAAATTTTCAAAAAAATGAGCACAAATTTTGATACCATTATAAACTCTGAAAAACCCGTTTTGATCGATTTTTTTGCTACTTGGTGCGGTCCTTGCCAAACGCTAGCGCCAATTTTAAAACAAGTAAAAGACAATCTCGGAGAAAGAATTACCATAATTAAAATTGATGTAGATAAAAATGAACAATTGGCTTCGAAATATCAAGTTCGCGGGGTTCCTACAATGATTTTATTTCAAAACGGAAAACAAATGTGGCGACAATCGGGAGTATTAAGTAAAGAAGAAATTATAAAAACCATCATAGAAAAAAGCAATTAATGACTAGAAAAGCTGTAATTATCACTGGAATAGGAGTCGCTATTGGAGCAATTGCGGGTTACCTTTACTATTTTTATATTGGATGTGCTTCAGGTACTTGTGCCATTACATCAAAATCCTTTAATAGCACTTTATATGGAGCGGTAATGGGTGGATTGCTATTCAATTTATTTGTGAAATCACCAAAAAAATCTTAATT
>DMHA01000422.1 GCA_003449615.1 Flavobacterium sp. | reverse complement strand
CAAAAACATCCATTTTTGAGCTTTATTTGTTTGTATATTGAGCTTGAAATTCTGATTAACAACCTTTGTCAAAGTTTTAAAACTTTGACAAAGGTAATTTGATTACAACTTAAGAAGCAATTTCCAATCGTTTCAATAAATTTCTGTTCAAAGATTTAAATCAAAAATACGTTTTCACCGCAAATTCAAACTGTTCTATAAAAATATTTTTAAAAGCACTAATGTTATTTTGCTCATAAAAAATCAACATCGCTTTTTTATAATCAATAGAATCTACAGTCCTAAAAGATAGCGGACAGTATTTATAATTTATCAAAATAGCATTGCTGATAATTCGTGCCGTTCTCTTATTTCCATCTGAAAAAGGCTGGATATAAGAAAGCAAAACCAAAGTCAATAATCCTTTCTCAAAAACATTTTCCTTATTATTGACAAGAACACACATATTTTCCAATGCTTCTTCTATTTGGAAAGTATTATCCAAAGGCTTATAATTGGTACCTGAAATACCAACTCTTCTATTTCGAATGTTTCGATCAATACCCAATCCCTCAACTAATAAACTGTGAATATCTTCTATTCTAGAAACAGAAAGAGGATTGACATAATCAGGGTTTTCTAAAATAAAATCCAATGCTGCTTTATGATTCAACAACATAACAGCTTCATCTTTGGTTTTTCCTGCTGCCGTTTCTTTTTCCTTTAATAACTTTTCCGTTTCTAATAAAGAATAAGTATTTCCTTCTATTTGAGAAGATTTCCAACTTAAATCAATCGCCAAACGTTCGAATTCGGTTTGGTATTCGGCTTTTGAAAGTTTTGAAATGTTTTGGGTAAAATTATTTTGAAGATGATTTAGCTTTTCCATTTCATCAGTAGTGAACAGTGGAATCTCGTTTAAAACCTCTTTGATAAGCTCAAAACTAAAACCCTCTTTTACTTCCCTTTCATCAATCTCTTTTTCGAAATAAGCGTCAATATCTATTGGAAATAATACTTCTAATCCTTTGCTAATATTATACTTAGTTGCTTTTCCTCTTCCTGTTGTAGCAACAAAATTTTTATCTAATAATGTGGTAATTGTCCTTTTTACGGTAGCGAAAGCCACCACATTTCCTAATCCCTCATCAATTTCTCTTGACGAACTATTTGGATATTTTTTGATATAATCCAACAATATTTTCTGTAAATCGAATTTCAACTTTGCCATAAAAAACGCTTTGAGCTCACAAATTTAATAAATAAAGCTCAAAAACATCCATTTTTGAGCTTAATTTTGCTTTTTAATGAGCTTGAAATTGAGTAACGAAGCAATTTCCAATCGTTTCAAAAATTAACCTACACCTATACTGCCGGCTTAGGAACGTTTCTGCAAATAGCATCAAAAATAAAATGCCATTCAGGTAATAGAGGTTCTTGTTTTACCGTGAAAAACAAGAATTTCTTTTTAGGAAATTTTTTAAAATGGTATTCCTTATAAATATAGTCACTAAGTGCTCGGCTATAAGTTATTTTAGCATTTGGATCCAATATTTTCTTTGCAAATTTACCATAACCAGGAGGAGCACATTTTTCTGGAATTTTTTCGTTTGTCAATTCTGCAAGTGCGACAATAAGATGGGAAAGATTTGGGTTTTGTATATTATCAAATTCCTCAACTAGCAGCATTTGTATGTCTATCAAAAGTTCCATTTCTTTCACTGGTCTTGAAAAAATGGAGAAACCCGAAACTTCATAACTGTACACTCCATTTTTCACAATTATAGGCGCATTAAAGCCTAAAGCATCACTGCGAAGAATACGTATATCATTTCGAATGGTTCTCTCAGAAACACTGGTTTCATTGCTTTGTTGTTCAGATAAAACCTCGTTACATTTTGAAATTAAAACTTCAATAGTGCATTCTAAAAAAGAGTTCGAAAGACATTCGTCAATCGTTTTATAGCGTAGTAAAGCGTTTAAATTTGATGGCATAATAAAAATTGCAAATACACTGCAATAATACATTTTATTCTTGCAATAAAATTAGTGATTACTAAAAATTGGAGTTCAGAAACCAATAAAAAAAACGGGGCGTAACTGAAAAGCCTTATGAGTAAGAAATAAAAACCTATAAAAATGAAACAAACAGTAAAATTCAAAAGAACATTAATCTTATTATTCATCGGGGCACTTTCATTAACTACAAGTTGTAGCTCGGATAGTAAGGACGAATCATCCACATCTAGCCTAATCGTTGGTAAATGGTGGAATTATAAGCGAGTTGACAATGGAATGACCGAAGTAAGTAAGTCTTGTGGCGAAGGTTTCTCTTGTCTAAACTATGAATTTCAGACAAATGCTTGCATTGTAAACGAGGAAGGTTACATAGATAATTATAGCTATAAAATTGATGGAGATTTCATAAAATTTTATGACCCAAAAACAGAAGTTTTAGAAGAAACCAATAAATTTAGTTTGACCAAAGATGAGTTAATCTTGTACAGAATTGATAATAATAATTCAACTGATGAACTTCATTTTAAAAGAAAGTAAAAATTTAGATAACTATAAAATCAAAAACAAAGAATTCAGAAACATCAACATTTAAAACTTTAGAAATAGAATAAAGAGTTGTAAAAGAGGTGTTAATCACACCTCTTTCAATTCTGCTAATCTGAGAAATCTCAATACCTAGTTCATTAGCCAATTGTTCTTGAGAAAAACCCTTTGCTAATCTAGCTAAACGGAGTTTTTACCCAAAGCTTATTTAAATAGTATTTCTTTCTAAATTATTCACGAAATAAAATTAGTTGAATAAACTAATTATGCGGTCGGCAAATTTGCTTATATTTGAAATATAAAATTAACAACAGGAAAGCTGAAAACTGATTAGAGTAGGCAAATTTTAAAAAAATAGGAATTATGTTAATACTAGCTTGTATTATTTATGTTGTATTGGCTTTTATATCAGGACCTCTTTGGCCCATACAACTATTAAGCGGAAAAGCAGGTCCGCTTGGATACTTATTATTAATAGGTTGGTTAGTACTCTTTTTTGCGGGAATAAAGTAATGTTTTTTATCCATAAACTTCAAATATAAATATTAAAATCCACATCATTTTTTAAATTAGTTTAAGGCTATGATTTCAATAATCAAAGATTATTTAAATAAAATATCGGTTCACAGCGAGAGTTTGAGTCGCACAGAAAAATACATCAATAAACCTTGGGTTCATATAGATAGTAATGGCAATTATCATAAATATATATTTAATCCCGATGGTGATTTATTTATGTCATTCAATGGAAAAGTTGAAATAGGTAAATGGAAATATCTTGCTGAAGCTAACTTAATTTATATAGATCGTTTGACAGATAAAATATTTTTAAAACAATCCTTCTTTGATGAT
>DMHA01000033.1 GCA_003449615.1 Flavobacterium sp. | reverse complement strand
GACTTTAGAAGTGTAATATCATAAGCTTCAATTTCGATCAGGGATTTGTCTCTTAGGGCTTGAGACAATTCTGGAGAAACTATTTTTGAGTTATTCTTATAAACGCCTTGAATGGCTTTTTTAAGTTCGGGAATACTGTTTCTGCCTTTGGAAACAAAGGCGTTAATGCCCAAATCATTAAAAAGCGATTTGACTCTAAAAGATTTGTCTTCAATAGAAAAAACGATTATTTTAAGGTCAGGCTGCACTTTTTTGATGGCGGAAATCAATTCGTCGCCAGAGGTTAATCTGTTTTCTCGATGGTCGGTTTTGAAGGATAAATCGCTAATGAGTAAATCATAAGGAGCTTCGTCTTGAAGTGCTTTTTTTACTTTCAGAAAAGCATCGTCACAGTATTTGGCGTGGTGAATTTCTGAAATCGAAAGTTCCTCAAGTGCTTGACCAACTGCTATACTGATACTGTCTAAATCTTCGGCTACTAATACTTTATTAAACATATTGAAACTAATTAAATTGGAATTTTAAAACTTGTTTTGAACCCTTTTTCAGGTTTTGTGTCAAAAGTAATAGTTCCATTTATAGCCAGAATACGGTTTTCCACATTTTGCAGTCCATTTCTTGAATTTATTTTGTCGAATGTTGATCCAAGCCCGTTATCACTGTAATCTATTTGTAATTTATTTTCAATTTTTTTAAAAGAAATTACGACAAGACTGCATTGACTGTGTTTTTTCATATTGACTAACAACTCTTGAAGCACTCGATAAACGATAATTTTTTTATTGTTTTCTAAAGTATTCCAATTCATTGAATTGATATCATTAATCAAAACGTTGACAGCATTAGTATTGTATCTAGACATCATTTCTTTGAGCCCAGGCACAAAATTCAATCCAGTTTCGATAGTGCTATTTTCTTTAGAAATATTGCGGGTTCTGGAGTAAATGGTGTCTAGATTTGTGAGCAATGTTTCTTTGTTTTGACTCGAAGACAAATCCTGTGTTTCGGCAAAAGCCAGGGTTTGATAGACATCATTTGCCAGCTCATCGTGTAATTTTTTGGCAATCCGGGTTTCGGTGTCGTAGGAGGTTTGGATTTTTTCTTTTTTGTTGATTGCTTTTAGAAAATAATATAAAAAAACAGTCGATAAAACTCCGATTAGTATTAGAAAATACAAAAATAGGTTTCTGTTTTTTTGTTTTTCCAGTTCAAGTGCTGTTATGGCTTTCTGTGTTTTTAAGGTTTGATTTTCTTCTTTTTCTTTCTTGGAATCATATTTTATTTTGGCAAATTGATTTCGGGCTTTTTGCCTTACCTTAGTGATGCTATCATTGATGTGGATATATTTTTCGGAATAGATTTTCGATTGATTTCCAAGGCTGTTTTGGATTAAAGAGGCTAAAGCTTCCAATCGGTCATCTATATTATTCACTGTTGTAGCTTTTTTGTAAGCCATTCGGGCATAATCGTGGGCTAATTTAGGATTACTTTGTTTGTAATACTGAGTAAGATGCAGGTAACTAGCCGCCATTCCCCAATCATCTTTCATCCCTATTTTTATTTTTAAGGCCATATTTAGATAGTCAATTCCTTTAGCATTACCTACTTTGAAGTAAGAAAAACCTAAATTATCAAGTGCTTTTGAATAGGGTGCAGGATCATTTATTATTTCTTTTTTCAAAGTCAAAGGCAGGAGGATTTGTATGGCTTTATGGTACTCTTTTTTGGCCATATAGACTACGGCAATATTGTGTTTCATTTTTAATTTTCCAATCTCATCAATTTTTAAATTGGCTCCCTTATTGTAATAATATATAGCATTATCATAATCAAATAGCTTAGTATAAACAACTCCAAGCAAATTGTAAAGAGAATTTTCGTAGGACGGATTCATAGCCTTATTTAAAAAGGGGAGTGCCTCAATAGCTGTAGTCTCGCTCCCAAAATAATCGCCTTGATTTTGTTGGATTTCTGACATTCTTCCCAGAGAATAGATGATGCGGGTGTTGTCTTTTTTTACGTCACAGAGTGATTTTGCCTTGTTATAAAAATAGTAGGCACTATCATATTTCACGTGTTCAAAATATTTGTCACCCATATCAAGTAAATGATCTATTTCGGGGATGTTGCTCTTTTTGCTAATTATATTTATTTCCTTTTTTTCGCAGGATTGAAGAACAAAAAACAGGGCTAATAAGACAAAAAACGGGAAATGTAACTTTTTGAGTATCATTTCCCGAAATTACAGAAATTTGCTAAATAAAAAATCTATTTATAAAATTTATTATTTTGGGCGTGGAGGTGTAGCAGGATTAATAGGATCTCCTGGATTATCTGCTACCACTCTTTCTTTATTGTTACTCGAATTTGTTTCCGCAGTATCATCAGTGCACGAAAAAAGTAAAATGCTAGAGATAACAAACATTGATACTAAAATTATTCTTTTCATTTTTTTGGAATTAAAAATTAGACATAGTTTGGGCTGTCCGATAGTAAAATCGAATCCTTGTTTGAGCTGAAAACCATTAAAAATGGACTACTCTTTTGTTTTTTTGGGAAGTGAAGTGTGCCGAGACAGAATGACAGAATTTATACTTCCCGAATAAATCTATCATACTGTTTAGCTACACTTTTTTAGAACTAGTTTCGTACATTTGTCTTAATTGCAGGTTAAGACAAGAACTAATTCCAAAGCAAAGGAATAAGGTTTTAGATTGACTATTGACATTGGATTCCAATCATTCCGAGAATTCCGAACAATTCCGATTAATTCCATTAAGGCTATGAAAATTAATACCATCACCGATTATAAAAAGGAGGTAAAGGCTAAATATGAAGAAGCAAAAACAGGAAATTTCTCTGGATTTTTGTTAAAACCTTCCCCCGCCGAACTGAAAAATTTATGTTTAGTGTTGTTTGATAAAGGATACAATAAATGGGATCAAGAAATAGTAGAACGATTTTTTGAACTTGATGATAAATCCAACAAGCGGAAACAGATAGAATGTTTTGAGGTTGATAAATTAAGACCTATCAGTAATTTTTTGAAAGGAAAAACAGAAGTGACCAGAGTTGTAAATTTGGATTTAATTGCGATTTTGGTAGATTTTAATCCGAGACCTTACAGAAAGTTTTTGTCAAGAAACAAAGAGGAATTGGCTGATGGTGTAGCAGTAAATGAGATTTTAAAAATTGAAAATAGGGAAAAGGAAGATAGATTAGAGTTGGCAGTTTTTGAAGAATTGAAAAAGAAGCGTGTTTCAAAGAAAATGGTTTTTGCAGTGATTCCTTTGTTTGTTTTTGGCGCTGCAGGGTATAGTGTCAAAAATATTTTTTTTCCAAACAAGAATTGTATGGTATGGGCCAAAAATCATTATGAAGCAGTAGAATGTGATAAAGTAAATGACACTATAGAAGTTTGTCCATTCAACCAGAATGTAATGGACAATTTCAAAAAAATAACCATTTGTGATACAACGACATTTTTTAAGAATAAAAATATTGACAAACCTTTAGTTTGGTATGGGAAGTCACCAGATAAAAAAGAATATGAATATTTCAACCAAGCCGGATTGCATCCAGAAACTGGAAAAACATTAAAACCCATAACCCAATATATTATCAGAAAATATATTCTAAAAAAAGAGTAATTGTTTGAATCTTGAGATAGGAATT
>DMHA01000018.1 GCA_003449615.1 Flavobacterium sp. | reverse complement strand
GGAGTCCATTGGTAGGCTTTTACAGAAGTAATTAATTCTACTACTTTCATGGTTGTTCCTGCGATAATCGGAACATTGTTTTCATTCAGTTGAATATGTTTGTATTCGGTGGTTGTTAGGGTCATGATTTTAAGAGAATGGTGATCAGATTGATCTGATGTGGTGGGCATAGTCCACCCTACAATTATAGCAAAAAGTTTTCTGTTTTGTTTGGCAGAAGCTAAAACCTTTCTAACCAATTTTGCAAAGCTATATTAATCAGATTCTCTGGTTGACTCAGAGATTCTATAGAATCTGTTACCTGGATAAACTTTTCAAAGTCTTTGTACCGATAGGATTGATAAGAGGTTAATTTTATAATTTCTATAAAATTAACCTCAATTATTATTAAGTTGCTGCTGGTAACTTATCTTTTAAAGCAATTGCTTGATTGACTATTTCTTGAACTTTCTTTCCTTCGGTAATTAATTGATCAAAATAGCTATTAACCTTAGCAATTAACTCTTGATAAGTCTCGGCTGAAAGAGGATCTTTACCACTTAATTTCACTTCATAATATTGACAAGCTGCATATCCAACCCCTAAAAATAAGGTTGCATTAATTATTGGATTAATTGCCCAACTTGCAATCGGAGTATGTTTGAGCAAAAATCCTAAACCCATTTTGGGTAAATTATCAACTGTCAAAGTTAAAGCTAAAATTGCTAAAATCTCCTGTGTTGATTCTGGGGATTTAATATCTTGCTCATAAGCACAAGCAATTTCATAAACCATTTGAATTAATAAGGGTGTCGTTACACTTAGGTCTACCAAAAAAGTAGCTCCTGGAATTGCACCAACCATACCAGTAATTAAAGAATACAAAAGTTTTTCATTGATGACATTTTGAGCAATTTGGCTGCTTGAAAATTTTGGATAATTTTTCTTGATTTTACTAACAATAGTAAGTGCTTTTTCCGCTAGACCCATACTCAAAATACACTCTAAAATTCTTTCTTTCCAATATTCATTCCAATAGTTAATGATTTGTTGCAGTAATTGTTTAACAAATTGTTCTGATTTTTTAGTGATTCCATTAAGGATATTGGTAATTTCTTGAGTTGTATCGCCAACCGCTTTACTCGACACTTTAAGGCCAGCTTCTAAGGCTTCTAAGGTTTTTTGGATTTGTTCTAGTGTCCATTTAATATGTTCAGTAGCTGGATCTTGAATGGCTTTGACAACATCTGTCACAAACTGTCCTAATAGATTAATATCTTCCTCAACTTCCGCTTCAATTTCTGTTTTTGCCAGGGAAAATGGATCACCAAAAAAATCTAATAAGATTCCCCTGGATAACGCAGAAGTTTCTATTTCATAGATGATCTCAAGCATCCGACCTTGAAAGTCTAACGCTTGCAACACAATCTTCTGTGCCTTAAACGCTCTCAAATCTCCCCCGTTTTTCAGGGGAGCGAGCTTCTTCATCATTGCCTCGATCTCGTTTTTCTTTCCCTGAATAAATTCAGGGGTCAACTCATCACCAACACCGAAAGGTACAGCCGATTTTTTTACCTTTTTTTTTATCACAGATGCGATCGCATCTAATATCTCAATACTTTTTTCGGCTGTTTCTTTAACATCCCGCATAGTATCCTCTACTATGCGTTTCTTGTTCACCTCGTTCATGTTATTGACTTCGCTTCCTCTCCATTTGTAAGGCGTTTTCACCTCACAGGTGAACAAGAATCGATCCTGGTGAATAACGTTATCGTCGAATTTATCGACGATTTCATCATCTATGAAGGTGATTACCAGATACTCTGGGATTTTAACCCCATCCTCATTTATCCCAACGAGTTGATCGGGGAATGAAACCCCGATTCTTTTAGGGAATGTCGATGGAACTAATTCCATCAATTTTTTTATCTTCTTAAAGGCGAATACTACCGAAGCGATCGCCTCCTTTTCAGAAAATGGTAAACAAATGCCATCCTTTCCGATAGTTAAAATGCCTTCCTCTACCTTCATAGAGAGCGATTTCTTGTTGTCCTTATTCCCTTCGTTAATAAGCTTTTTCAGCCTTTTCCCTACATCGGTAGGACAGTCAACAAGATGATCCGTACTGAGGATCTTATAGTGATTCAGGGTTGTCCCTGGGATCACTTCCAATATTGGAGTTCGGTGACTCACCACCTCGTCTCCAGTCCGAAGGGAGAACTGTATCCCACTACTAAAGCGGTATAACTTCAATTCTCCCTTCATCCCTTTTAATGGGATAGTTTCAGGGGAAAACATTATACGTTCCCCCCTTAATGTCGTTGACGTTTTTCCCGAAGACTCGCCTTTTAGTAGGCGTAAAGCCTGTAGCCCACTTTCCTTATAAGTGGCTACAGCCATTATTTGTGGCTGGATATTTCCATGCACCTCCAGGTGCATTTTTGATGCACCGTGATGGGTGCGAAACCATTGAGCATCCCCCTCTGTTAATGGGTCGGTTGACCACAGCAGATCCTCTGAGGGTTTTGTTCCCTCGATAAACTTACAGGGTACAAAAACCTCGGAATCAGATACCCGGATTTTTATCAAACCATCCTCTTTTAGAGGTTTAATTTCTGTTATCTCGCCATCGTTGGCGACTGGGAAGTCTGTGGAAGAAAAAACCCCCGTCCATTCACGGGCGGGCTTTCCTTTTAACCCATCCTCTCCGTAGTCTGCCCAAGACAGTTGAACTTTCTTGGTCGAAGTATTAAAACTTAGCAGTGTTTTTGTCGCTGATACTGTCACCTTGGAGGAGACGAAAATTGCTTTTAATTGAGAGTATTTCATTTTTTCTGTAATTAACTATGATGCTTTTTCACAATTCATTTAGACTGGCTATAACGCAGTCACAGGAAGCCATTGACCTTATTGTCTGAAAACATAGTTTAATCCTCTTAAAATTGTTTGGGTATGCGAGACTGTCCTCAACCTCTAAGCGTTGAGTTGTGCTTGGATCAAAAAACTTGTAGGTAGCGGTATAAAATTTTATTTTACAACAAACTCAAGAAAATGAAATCACTTTTTTTCAAACCCATTAAGCAGAAATCAATGTGATTCCTGAGTTAATGTCAAGTTTTCCTCACATTGAATCACAAGGCTTGTCCACATTCGGATGATATA
>DMHA01000269.1 GCA_003449615.1 Flavobacterium sp. | reverse complement strand
AAGAGTTTAAGAGTTTAAGAGTTGATTATTAAGTATAAAGCCTTGATTATAAAGACATTATTTTGATTTTGTCCGAAGCTTCAGGATTGGAATTTGGAATTTTGATTTTGTTATTTGGAAGTAGATCTTCGGCAGGCTTAAGCTAAGGATGACAGGGTAAAAGTAATTAATACAAAAAAGATACAATTTTTTTGTTAGTTACTACTAACAATAATTTGTATTTTTGTATTGCTTATCGAACAAAAATTGGTATTTTTGTATTGTAAACAAGACAATATGGAAGAGTTGGTTGAGAAATTTCGTTTTAAATTAAGTCTTATTTCAACGGATTTCGTCAGGAGTTTAGAGGCAGAGATCAATTGGAAAGCTCGTTTAATTGGAGTTAAAGGAGCAAGAGGAGTCGGAAAGACCACTTTACTGTTGCAACATATACAATTACATCATTCAGAAAATTTAGATAAGGTTTTGTATGTTTCGCTAGATTCCATTTGGTTTAGCAATAACACGCTGGTCGATTTAGTGGATAATTTTGTAAAAAAAGGAGGAGAATTTCTTTTTTTAGATGAGGTACATCGCTATGATAATTGGTCTCAGGAGTTGAAAAACATCTATGATGATTATCCGATGCTTCAAGTCGTGTTTACAGGGTCTTCCTTGTTGCATATATTGAACGCTAGAGCTGATTTGAGTCGGAGGTCCATAACTTATACTATGCAAGGGCTTTCGTTTCGTGAATATCTTAGTATTGAAACGGGACAAACTTTTGCAAAATTGACTTTAGAGTCTATTTTGAGTAATCATGCAAAAGAAGCCACTTTGATTCATTCGAAGGTCAAACCATTGCACTATTTTGATAGGTATCTTAAGCAGGGATACTACCCTTTTTATAAGGAAGAATTGGATTTGTACCTGCCTCGTTTGGAGGAGATTATTAACATGATGCTTGAAATTGAGTTGCCTTTGTTGCGCGGTTTGGATTTGGCTTATGTTCATAAAATAAAACAATTGTTGCTAATTATATCCGAATCAGTCCCTTTTGTTCCTAATGTTACAAAGTTGAGTCAAAAGATGGGGATAGCCAGGAGTACTTTGCTTATGTATTTTCATTATTTGGCTGAAATAGGTCTTACGATTAATATGTTTAAAGAGTCGGGTGGTATTAGTAAGCTCCAGAAACCTCTTAAAGTGTATTTGGAAAATACAAATTTGATGTATGCATTAACTTCAAAAGCTGCTAATACTGGCAACGTTCGTGAAACATTTTTTGCCAATCAACTTGCCTATAAACATAAGGTTATGTATTCAAGCAAGGGTGATTTTTTGGTCAATGAGCAATACGTTTTCGAAATAGGAGGGAAGGATAAATCGATTAAACAAATTGAAGGCATTGAAAATGCTTTTATCGCCGCAGACGCTATTGAATATGGTTTTCAGAACAAAATTCCATTATGGTTGTTTGGATTTTTGTATTAGAAGTTTACCCCTAAAAAGTTTCGGGTTTCGAATTTGTCATTTGGAATTTGTTATTTCACAAAACGTCTTTTTTATGTAAAAAAAAGTTATCTAATTCGGAATATTTCCGAATTAGATGTTTATATTTGTCATTATGAAGATCGAGGAGTCCATAGCCAAAATTGCCGAATTGCCAATTTCAACCCAAGCTTTATTGCCTTTGCTAGTTGATTTCAAACGGCCGTATGATAAAATTGAGGAACTTGTCAAGGGTAAATACCTTTATCAGTTGAAAAGGGGGCTTTATGTTGCGGGAACTAAAATAAATACACTACATCCTGAACTTTTTTTATTGGCCAATCATCTCTATGGTCCCAGTTATATTTCGACCGAATCGGCACTTTCCTATTGGGGTTTAATTCCTGAAAAAGTAATCACTATCAACAGTATTACCACCCGTAAAAGTAAAGTTTTCAGTACTGATTTAGGCGATTTCTACTATTTTCATGTGCCACAAAATGGGTATTCTATTGGCTTATGTCAAGTACAACTTACTCCTTTGCAGACTGTTATCATGGCTTCGCCTGAAAAAGCCCTCTGCGATTTAATTATTCAAACGCGAGGACTTAATTTGAGAAGTGTACGACAAGCAACACAGTTTTTAGAAGAGGATCTTCGTTTAGATATGAATTCCTTTTATACCATGAATGCTAGTTTACTAGCTGATTGTGTATTGCAATGTCCAAAATCGAATAGTTTAGTAGTACTTTCTAAAATGATTTTATCTTATGCTTCAAAAATGGCTTGATTCCTACAATCCAAAATCAATAGAGGACACCAGAAATGCACTTCGCGAAATGATGCAGGAGATTGCACTTGCTGGCCTCTATAGAGCAGGTTTCTATAAGCACGCAGCCTTTTATGGAGGAACTGCCTTGCGTATTTTTTATGGATTACCAAGGTTTTCTGAAGACATGGATTTTTCTCTTTTGGAAAAAGATGAATCCTTCAAATTGGCTCCTTACCTTGATGCTGTGTTGGAAGAATTTCAGTCGCTAGGTTTGAAGGTGAGTATTACTGAAAAGGAGAAATCTGGTGTAACAAGTATTAATTCGACTTTTCTTAAATCGGATACAATTTGGAAAGAAATCCAGTTGGAAGCCGTTTATCCACAACTACATATAGGCTCTTTACCTTCAATAAAAATTAAATTAGAGGTGGACACTTTGCCCCCTTTAGGTTTTGAAACAGAGAATAAATTGTTACTCAAACCTTTTTCTTTTTATGTACATTGTTTCACGCTTCCGTGTCTATTTGCAGGAAAGTTGCATGCTTTGCTTTTTAGAAAGTGGAAAAACAGGGTAAAAGGCAGGGATTGGTTTGATTTTGAGTGGTATGTAAAAAATGGTGTGCCTTTGAGTCTTTCTCATTTTGAGCAACGAGCCACCGATAGCGAATCTATAACAGCACCTTCGATTACTAGAGAGCAAGTTATTATTTTATTATATCAAAAAATTGATTCTCTTGACTTTAAGAGAGTCAAAGATGATCTTGTTCGATTTATTTCTAAAGATTCTAATGTTATGGAACTGTGGAGTCCTCAGTATTTTAAAGACCTTGTTGGGATGATGAAGTTCGGTTAGAGGTTAGAATTTGGAATTTTTAGCCACCGAATAACCCCCTCTATATGTTACTATTTTTTTTGTTGAATAGCAAAAAAGTAATAAAAAAAGTAATAAAAAAAAGTCAAAACCATAAAATTGTATAGTTTTAAATACCTAATTTTGTGAAGTCTTAATAAAAATCAAAAGGTATCAAATTAAATCACTTCAATTATCCAAAAACATTATTCATGTCTGTATTAAAAAGACTTTCTGCATACAGTTTTTCTCGATACTATAAGATAGGATTTCTTATTTGGGATATAGTATTGTTGAATATCGCTATTTTTCTCTCCTTTATGTTCAGATACGGCTCCCTAAGCATATTAAACAATATACATAATGAGGGAGTCAAAGCGATTTCTTTATTGACCAATGTAATTTGGATCATGTTGTTGTTGAACAAAGATTCCTATCGCATCATCCGTACCGAACGAATAGAAGCCATACTCTATCGAACTATTCGAATGTTGTTGATTCATTTGGCTATCATTGCCATATTCATTATAGTATTAAATTATGATGGTGTGTCTCGTTTGAGAATGTTCTATTTCTACCTTACTTTTTTTGTTTTG
>DMHA01000368.1 GCA_003449615.1 Flavobacterium sp. | reverse complement strand
GCTGCCTACAAAAAGCAAATGTTTGCCAACAATTGGGCCGAAATGCCTCAGTATTTCGTTACTTCTGCAACAGAGTCAACAGGTAAAGAAGAAGTTTTAGATTATATTGAGGAAGTGAATCAAGAGGTTTTTAAGAATAATAGTGAGTTTTAAAACGGAAATTCCAAAAATTAAAATTCCAAATTCCAATAAAAGAAATTCCAAAATATGACTGTCAACCAAAATAAAAAAAATAAAGATTGGCACACAGATTATACTGATTTTAACAGATTAACGCAGATTTTTTTATTTGAAATTTTAAAAATATATTCAAATCGGTGCAAATCCGTCCAATCCGTTTTATCTGTGTGCTATTGTTTTTAAAGTTTAGTCCGCTTTGAAGGCAGTCATTTTCCAAAATTCAAAGTTCCAAATTCTAAAAAGGGAAATTCCAAATTCCAAAGTAGAAATTCTAAATTCCAAAAAAGAAGTTGCAAATCCAAAGTTTAGTAGTTGGAATTTGAAATTTTTTTATTTTGGAATTTTCTTTTGAATTCTATTTTTTTAGCTCCAATTTCTCTGCAAAATAATCGCAAAAATCCTGCATCGTTGCTGACATTTTTTCATCGCCTGTGGCTCTTTGAAAGGTTTCTGTCATAGACAACAAGGTTTGATGAAAGAAGATTTTCATTTCGTCTAAAGCCATATCTTTGGTCCACAATTCGATACATTTTGTCGATTTTTCGTCACTGTTCCAAACCGAGAGCATAAAGGCTTTGGCTTCCTCGAGTTCTACTCCGCCTTCGACTGCTGCCCACGACAATTTTTCGGGAATTCGGTTTTCGTCTAGTTGGACATTTATTTTAATTTGCGATGCCAGTTCGCTATCGCTCGGGTCTGATGTATTATTATTCGTCATTTTTTTTGGGTTTGTATTTAGATTTTTCAAATAGTTCTTTTGCATTCATTTTCAGCATTTTTTCTAATGGCACTTCATTGTTTTTCATATAGGAACGCACCATTTGCCAACCTATCCAAGTGCCCACTCTTCCAGGAGATTCATTATCGATTTCGAGATAAAATTTAGAAAATGGAGCGGGATTTATAAAGCGATTACCCAGTTTTGAATCATTGCTGTACAGCATTTCATTCTCTAAAAAATACCGCCACATATAGCCTTCGTTGTCTTCGCACCATTTGTTTTGTTCTGGTGTATATCCTATTTTGTCCGCGTCCGAATAAGCTGGTAAAAGCAAATCTTTTAGGTACAATTGTTTTCCAAAATAGACCATTTGGCTCAATAACGATTGGTCTGTCATTGGCGCTATTTTTTGTGTAGCAAAACTCGTAACCACATCAGGGAGGATTTGATTTTGCACGAAATTTTGTTTCAAATAGTTGGGAAATTGATAAAATTTATGGTCTTTTCCTAAATACAATTCAAGAGAAATAATCAGTAAACTATCCGTATAAATGACTTTGTTATTGTAATCCATTTCTGAAATTACTGTAATTACTTTTGGAGTTTTGGTTTCGGGAAAATAAAATTTTAGTTGTTTAAAAAGCGTGTTGAGGTCTTTTTTGACGGGTTCAAAATTGGAATATTTTTTTTGTACTTCGGTATATAATTCCCGCCATTGTGGGTTTTGCATTTTGTCTAACCAAACACTATCTGGAGTTCCATTTGGAAAAAAGAATGGAAATTGATTTTTTAGTTGTCCAAAATCCTTGGGAGCAGTTTCAAAAAAGAGTTTGTCAAAGCGTTCTACTTTGAGTTCAACGGGAATTTCTTCGACGGCTTTTTCGACTTTCGATTTTTTGTCGCAAGAAATGATAGCAACTGAAATGGCAATTATAAAAAGGATTCTTCTCATTTTATTTTTTTTAGCCCCGATAGTAGTGGAAATCCTTTTCTTTTTTTTCTTTAAAAAAAGAAAAGATTGCAACGGATAGCGGGATTAGCTCCAAATAATGAATCACAAAATTACTATAATTTATGACAACTACCGAACAAATAAAAGGTATTGTAGAGCGCCTTGGTGCGTTGAGGAGGTATCTTTGACGTTGATGCCAAACTAATTGAAATTACCAACGAAGAGGAAAAAACCCTAGCTCCAGACTTTTGGAACAATCCCAAAGAAGCCGAAATCTATGTAAAAAATCTCCGTTCCAAGAAAAAATGGATTGAAGACTACAACAAAGCGGTCGAAATGACTGACGAGTTGCAACTCGCTTATGAATTTTTCAAGGAAGGAGAACTTTCTGTGGAAGAATTGGACGTGCAATATAACCTTACCCAAAACCATATTGAAGCTATTGAATTCAAAAATATGTTGTCTGAAGAAGGCGATAGTTTGAGTGCAGTGTTGCAAATTACGGCTGGTGCGGGCGGAACCGAAAGTTGCGATTGGGCTTCGATGCTGATGCGAATGTATATGATGTGGGCCGAAAAAGCGGGTTACAAAATTCGTGAACTCAATTATCAGGAAGGCGATGTGGCTGGCATAAAAACAGTAACTATTGAAATCGAAGGCGATTTTGCTTTTGGTTATCTCAAAGGCGAAAACGGCGTGCATCGATTGGTGAGGATTTCTCCTTTTGATAGCAATGCCAAGCGACACACGTCCTTCGCCTCGGTTTATGTCTATCCGTTGGTGGACGATACCATAGAAATTGAAATTAATCCTGCCGATATTGAAATCACAACGGCGCGTTCGAGTGGTGCTGGAGGACAAAATGTGAACAAGGTCGAAACCAAAGTGCAATTGGTTCACAAACCCTCTGGAATCCAGATTCAATGTTCGGAAACGCGTTCGCAGCACGACAATAGAAACCGAGCGATGCAAATGCTGAAATCGCAATTGTATGAAATTGAACTGAAAAAACAACAAGAACAACGCTCTGATATTGAAGCTGGGAAAATGAAAATCGAATGGGGTTCACAAATTAGAAATTATGTGATGCAACCTTACAAATTGGTCAAAGATGTTCGCACTGGTTATGAAACCAGCAACGTTGATGGTGTGATGAATGGCGAAATCGACGAATTCTTGAAAGCATTTTTGATGATGATGGGACAGAGGGAATAGATTGCAGATTTTAGATTTTAGATTTTAGATTTTAGATTTTAGATTTTAGATTTTAGATTTTAGATTTTAGATTGCAGATTGCAGATTACAGATTGC
>DMHA01000168.1:4769-5168 GCA_003449615.1 Flavobacterium sp. | reverse complement strand
AATTCGATTTCTCTAATTAATGGCGTAAAAACATCGGTATCATAATTCGATTGAACGCCTTGCAAAACCATACACAAACGTTCAAATCCCATTCCGGTATCGACATGTTGGGCTGGTAATTTTTCCAATGAACCATCGGCTTTACGGTTGAATTCCATAAACACATTGTTCCAAATCTCGACAACGTGAGGATGATCGTTATTGACCAAGGACTTTCCTGAAATCAAAGCTTTTTCTTCGGCAGAACGAATGTCCACGTGAATTTCAGAACAAGGGCCACAAGGTCCTTGATCGCCCATTTCCCAAAAATTGTCTTTCTTATTTCCCAAAATAATGCGGTCTTCATCGATTAAGGTTTTCCAAATATCGAATGCTTCTTGGTCGAAAGGAACGTTTTCT
>DMHA01000168.1:4294-4637 GCA_003449615.1 Flavobacterium sp. | reverse complement strand
GTCAACAATTCCCAAGCCCAGTGAATGGCTTCTTTTTTGAAATAATCGCCAAAAGACCAGTTGCCCAACATTTCGAACATCGTGTGATGGTAGGTGTCAATTCCTACTTCTTCTAAATCGTTGTGCTTTCCTGAAACCCGAAGACATTTTTGGGTGTCGGCAATTCTTTTGCTTTTTGGTGTTCCGTTGCCTAGAAAATATTCTTTGAACTGTGCCATTCCTGAGTTGTTAAACATCAGAGTTGGGTCATTTTTGAGCACTATTGGTGCTGAAGGAACTATTAAATGTCCTTTGCTTTGGAAAAAATCTAGAAATTGTTTGCGTACGTCTTGTGATTTCATTT
>DMHA01000168.1:0-4165 GCA_003449615.1 Flavobacterium sp. | reverse complement strand
CCAATCAACAAACTAACTAATGCCCCAGATAGTAGTGGAAAGCTTCGAAGTTTTGAAATCTATTTTTTCTTGAGATGGCAGAGCGACCAAAGGAAGCTCCTGCCGGCTCATTAGAAAAAAAGATTTTCAAGACGAGAACTTGCAACGAATAGCTGGAAAAGGCACATAAAACAGTTAAAAGTTTTCAGATTTCAGTTTGCAGATTTCAATCTTTTGCTAAAATTATATAAAAAGACGATGAAAACCTGAAACATTTACTAAATTTGTTCGACTAACTTTTTTACGATGTGCAAAAATAGGGTATTTTAAAATATGGCGAAAGTAAAATATTATTACGATTCCGAAAATCTGGCTTACAGAAAGATAATTACCAAGACCAGAAAGAAAATTGGAGTTGTTTTGTTGTTTTTAGTGGCATCAGCATTGTTTGGTCTTTTGAGTTTCATCATTTTATTGAATACTCCTTATTTTGAAACTCCAAAAAACAAAAAACAAGCTCGAGAAATAGAGAATTTGAAATTGCGTTATGCCATTTTGAACAAGAAAATGGACGAAGTAGAGAACGTAATTACATTTATCGAAGAGCGAGACAATAATTTGTACCGAGTATATTTTAATGCTTCGCCCATTCCAGAAGAGGAACGAAAATCAGGTTTTAAAGACGCAAACAGATATAAAGATTTAGAAGGTTACAACAATTCGCAGTTGGTTAGCAATACTACAAAAAGAATTGATGTGCTTCGGAAACAGCTCGCCATTCAATCGAAATCATTGGATGATATTTTGAAAATGGCCAAGGCAAAAGATAAATTATTGGCGGCAATTCCAGCCATTCAACCAGTTAAAAATGAAAATTTAAAAAGAATGGTTTCGGGTTTTGGTTATCGAACAGATCCTTTTACCAAGGCCAGAAAAATGCACGAAGGAATGGATTTTACTGCTAGAACAGGAACTCCAATTTATGCCACAGGTGATGGCGTGGTAGCAAGAGCGGATAATACAGCTTCGGGATATGGAAATCATATTGTCATTCGACACGGTTTTGGATATGAAACTTTATATGCGCATCTTAGCCGATACAAATGCAGAAGGGGACAAAGCATCAAACGCGGCGATATAATTGGATATGTGGGAAGTACGGGAAGGTCTGAAGGGCCACATTTACATTATGAAGTGCACAAAAACGGTAAGGTCGTGAATCCGCTGAATTTTTATTACGGAAATATTTCGGCGGTGGAATATGTTGCTATTGCACAAGCAGCAAATCAGGAAAACCAATCGTTTGATTAACGATTTTAGATTGCTGATTTTAGATTTTTAGATTTCAAAAAGAGACATAATAATAAAAATATGCACATTGAACTTTCAAAAGACAAAAGATATTACAGCATTGGAGAAGTGGCCAAAGCTTTTGATGTGAATGCTTCGCTGATTCGATTTTGGGATAGTGAATTTGACATTCTGAAACCCAAGAAAAACGCCAAAGGCAACCGAATGTTTACGCCCGAAGATGTGAAAAATCTTCAATTGATTTATCATTTGGTCAAAGAAAGAGGTTTTACACTCGAAGGTGCGAGAACACATTTGAAAGAAGGACAAAAGAAAACTTTGGATAAATTTGACATTATTAGTAAATTGGAGGCTATAAAAGTACAGTTGGTGAATATTAAGAATGAACTTTGATAATGGCAATATCAATGGCAATATCAATGTCAATGACAATGGCAATATCAATAAAAATGAACAATTAAAAACAAAAACTAAATATTAAACTTTAAATTAAACAAAAATGGATTTTAAAAAATTTTTACCTTGGATTATTGGAATTGGATTTATCATAATCATTGCTTTTTGGGTAATGGGAATTATGAACACAGGCTTGAAAAAAGATCAAGCTGTAAATAAAGAATGGGGAAATGTAAACACGGCCTACCAAAGAAGAAATGACCTTATTGGAAATTTAGTAAACACTGTTAAAGGTGCAGCTGATTTCGAAAAAGGAACTTTGACTGCTGTAATTGAAGCTAGAGCAAAAGCAACTTCAGTAACGATTGACCCCGCCAATGTAACTCCAGAACAATTGGCTGCATTCAATTCGGCTCAATCAGGCGTTTCTTCGTCTTTGTCACGACTATTGGTTAGTGTGGAGCAATATCCAACTTTGAAAGCCAATGAAAATTTCTTGAAATTGCAAGACGAATTGGCTAGTACAGAAAATCAAATTCTTACTGCAAGAACTCGTTTTAACGAATCAGTTCTGGATTACAATGGTTATGTATTGGCAATGCCACAAAGTATCTTTTTAGGGAAATACAAAGAAAAACCATATTTCAAAGCGGTTGAAGGTGCTGATAAACCTGTTGAAGTAAAATTCTAAATCAAAAAATAAATGTCAAAAGTTGAAGATTTTTTAACCAAAGAAGAAGAACAAGCGATTGTTGAAGCTATTCGTATGGCTGAAAAAGAAACATCGGGCGAGATTAGAGTTCACATAGAAAAAACAACTTCCAAGGCTCCTTATGACAGGGCTTTGGAAGTTTTTCACAATTTGGGAATGGATGCCACCGAACTCAAAAACGGAGTTTTAATTTATCTGGCTGTAAAAGACCACAATTTTGTAATTTGTGGAGATAAAGGCATTAATGAAGTAGTTCCTTCAGATTTTTGGGATTGTACCAAAGATGTTATGGCAGCCCAATTCAAAACCGGAAATTTCAAGCAAGGATTAATTGACGGCATTACAAGAGCCGGAGAACAGTTACAAAAATACTTTCCTTTTCACGAAAGTGACAAGAACGAATTATCAAACGAAATATCTAAAGGCTAACTAATGAGAAATTCCAAAATAAAAATTCCAAATTCCAAAGGGCTTTTTCAATTTGCCTTTTTACTCATAGCGTTTTTTACTTTCCATTGTAGTTTTGCCCAATTTACCATTCCTGAAAAACCCAGTTTTCAAACTTCGGTTTATGATTATGCCAATATTTTGAGTGCCGATGAAAAAACGCAATTGGAAGAAAAACTCATTCGCTATTCTGACTCAACCTCAACTCAAATTGTAGTGATTACTATCGAAAGTTTGAAAGGCGAAGATATTGGGATTTTGACACCAAAATGGGGACAAACTTGGGGAATTGGCGGGACTGAAAAAAACGATAATGGAGTTATTATTCTTTTGGCAAAAGCCGAAAGGAAAATTTGGATTTCCCCTGGTTATGGATTAGAAGATAAATTAACTGCTGGAATTGGCGGAGAAATCACTAGAAACATTATCATACCCGAATTTAAAGCAGGAAGTTATTACAACGGTTTAGACAAAGGAGCCGATGCACTTTTTGATGTTTTCAAAGGCAAATACAAAGGCGAAAGAAAACAAAATAAAAACAAGAATTTTCCAATTTTGCCCATAATAATTATAGTTGTAATCGTTCTTGTACTTGCTTCTAAAAACAAAAAAGGAGGAGGAGGAAATTCTGGAAATTCTGGTGGCGGACCAAGTTTATTAGATGTAATTCTGTTAAGTAGTTTGGGACGAAATAGTGGTGGCGGAGGTTTTGGCGGCTCATCAGGTGGTGGCTTTGGTGGCGGCGGAGGCGGTTTCGGAGGTGGATTTGGCGGAGGCGGTTTCTCTGGCGGAGGTTCTGGTGGAAGTTGGTAATTCAGTAATCAGTTTTCAGTCTCAATTTTCAGTTTTCAGAAATTTAATATCATAAAAATCAAGGTTAGCAATCCAAACTATTATATGCTCTCACAAAAAACCAAATATGCCCTTAAAGCCTTGCTATATTTAGCCCAGCAAGAAGAAGGTTATATTGCCAGGACTATCAAAATTGCTGAGGGTGCCAATATTCCTAAAAAGTTTTTGGAACAAATATTATTGGAACTCAAAAGAGGTCATTTTGTGAGTAGCAAACAGGGGAAATTTGGGGGTTATTATCTTTTAAAATCCAAAAACACCATCACTTTGGCGGATATTCATCGGTTGTTTGATGGTGCCATTGCTTTACTTCCTTGTGCTTCGTTGAATTTTTATGAACCCTGTCTGGATTGCAAAACCGAGTCGGAATGTCTATTACGACTGGGATTTATTACTGTCCGAGAAAAAACTTTGGCAGCTATGGAAGAAATTACTATTGCTTCATTAGCAAAAAAATAAAAAAATATT
>DMHA01000102.1 GCA_003449615.1 Flavobacterium sp. | reverse complement strand
TATTGCTTATTACTCGACAGATGAAGCTAACTGGCGTTTTTCTCTAGTAAAAATTGACTACAAAAGAGAACAAAATACTAAAGGCGAATGGATCGCAAGCAAAGAAATAAGTTCTGCAAAAAGATACTCGTTTTTAATTGAACCTAAACAGGGAAATCACACAACAATAAAACAATTACAAGCTTTTATTGCTACGCAAAATTTAAAACTCTCTCAAATAGAAGATTTATTCAGTGTAGAGAAAGTTACAAAGGAGTTCTACAAAGAAATTGCTATTTTATTTACAAAATTAGTCGGTGGTGATCGTAAAACTGGCTCAAGAACAGAGCATTTTGAAAGTTTACTAGAATTACCTAGTACAAATGATGAAACAATCAAAAAAGAATTTGCTGTTAGATTACTTGGTAGAACTTTATTTTGCTGGTTTCTGAAAAAGAAAAAATCAAATAAAAACATTTCACTAATTCCAGATGATTTACTTTCTCTAAAAGCTCTAAAAGAAAACTCAAATTATTATCATAAAATCCTTGAACCTTTATTTTTTCAAGTTTTAAATAGAGAGCCTGCAAAACGCCTTGAGCAATATTTACAACAACCATGGAATCTAATTCCCTTTTTAAATGGAGGTTTATTTGAACCACATACACAAGATTATTATAAACTTGGACACTTAGGACTTTCTCAAAATCAAAATCTGAAAATACCAGATAATTGGTTTGAAGAGCTATTTGAATTATTTGAAAGATATAATTTCACGATTGATGAAAGTAGCAGTTTTGATATGGAAGTATCTATTGACCCAGAAATGCTAGGGAGAATTTTTGAAAACCTATTAGCAGAAATTAATCCTGAAACAGGAGAATCTGCAAGGAAAGCAACTGGCAGTTATTATACTCCTCGTCCAATAGTCGAATACATGGTAGATAGTAGTCTGAAAGAATATCTAAAAACGGCTACAGGAATTGAAGAAGAGAAAATCAATAATTTAATTGAAAAAGATGATTTTATTCTTACAGGAGAAGAACAAGACCGCATCATTTCAGCACTGGAAAAAGTGAAAATACTCGATCCTGCCTGCGGTTCTGGTGCTTTCCCTATGGGGATTTTACAAAGAATCGTTGATATATTACAAAAAATAGACAAAGGCTCTGTCAAATGGCTAGAGAAAATGAAGCATTCAATGCTTAACTCGATCAGCTCAACGCTCCCATATAATTTACGAAAAAACTTTGAAAGCAGTATTTTACACGAGATCGAATATCTGCAAAAAAAAGAATCACCTGACTATATTCGCAAAAAAGGAATTATACAAAATTCAATCTATGGATTAGACATTCAGTCAGTCGCAACCGAAATTGCAAGATTACGATTTTTTCTCTCTCTGATAGTGGATCAAACCATTGACGAAAACGAAAGCAATCGAGGAATTAAACCGCTTCCTAACCTTGAATTCAAATTTGTTACTGCAAATACGCTCATTGGATTGAATAAAGGAGATTATCAAAAAGAGGGAGAATTCAATAAAAAAGCAGAATTTACAAGACAAATTTCGCTAGGTCAAGATGTCTCGATAGAAGCAGAACTCGAAAGTATTCGTAATGATTATTTTTCAATAGCCAATTCAACAGAAAAAATTGCAATAAAACGGCGATTTCTTGAATGTCAAAGTCGATTGGCAAAGCAATGGCAAGAAAAGGCAATAAAAAAGGAAGATACCACTCTTTCGCAACAACTCGCTGAATGGAATCCAATTAGAATAAAAGAAGAAAAAGAAAATGACAATAATAAATCTTGTTCATGGTTCGATCCAGAATGGATGTTTGGAGTGAAAGATGGTTTTGATATAGTAATTGGTAATCCTCCTTATATAAGACAAGAAGCCATAAAGCACTTAAAGCCACTATTAGAAAAAGGGAATTATTTGTGTTATAACGGTACTGCGGATATTTACGTTTATTTCTTTGAGAAATCACATCAAGTTTTAGCTCCTAATGGGATTCTATGTTTTATCACTTCAAACAAATATACTCGTGCAAAATATGGTAAACAGCTTAGAGAGTTTATTTTAGAGAATGCTCAATTACTTAAATATCTTGATTTTAATGGAGTAAAAGTTTTTGAAACGGCTACTGTTGATACTTCTGTAATTGTTTGGAAGAAAAGCTTATTCACCAAAAGTTTTCAAGACCCCCAACTTCCTTCTCAGGTTTTAGACCCCCAACCCCCTGAAAGGGGGCTATTAAATTTGAGTACCCCTCTTCAGGGGACGGCGAAAGCCAGGGGTTCTCTTGCTGAAGATAATGATTTAGACAGAAAACCATTTGTTGAGTTCGTAGAGAGGATAAACCATAACCCCCACCCTGAAAGGGGGCTATTAAAGAGATATGCTCCAGAAATACTTGATGAACAAGGATATATAAAATATAATAATGAACTTATTCCATTAGCAAAGCAAAACAGAAACAGTCCAACTACAGCAGAAGAGAAAATATGGGAAGAGTTACTTTCTAAAGAGAAAACGGGTTGTAAATTTAGACAGCAAAAAACAATATTAAATTTTATTTTAGATTTTTATTGTTCTGAACTTCTGCTAGGTATAGAAATTGATGGTGAGTATCATCAAGAAGGAAAACAAGAATTAAAAGATGAACTAAGATCGGAGGAACTTGAAAAATATTTAATTAAAATTATTAGATATTCTAATTATCAAATTTTAAATGAAATAGATTTTGTAAAAAATGATTTAGAGAAGAAAATCAAAGAACGACAACAAGAACTTAGCAATTTAGAACAACCTCTTAAAGCCCCCTTTCAGGGGGTTGGGGGTTCGCACCCGCCCAGTAAGCAGTTTTTGCATTAAGCCTTTTTTGAGATGTTTTTTTCTCTCAATTAATCCGCTTAACTTATCAATTCCCTGATCCCAAGTGCTAAGTATTTCAGCTATTTTCTTTTGTTCTTCTAGCGGGGGTAGTGGGACAATAAATTTATTCAATTCACCTAAATACACACCAGCCTGAGCAGAAGCATTAGATTTTAATGTTAGTGTGTTTTGAAAATGATCTCCATGAAAATAATGGAAGAAAAATAAGTTCAAATATTGTTTTTTTATTCTTAAAATAGCAACGCTTCTTTGAACAGTAAAATTATCTTTGTACTCCTTTACAAGTGCTATTCGTCCTAATGTCCCTACTATTGTCAATAATAAATCTCCACTTTGTATCTTGTAATTTCGATGAATCGAATCAAAATCTTCTTTAGAAATAAACCTTGCTCCTTCAGGAACTGAAACATTTCCGTCAGTTACATCTTTTGCACTTAAGAGTGCTATTCCTTCATCTTTATCAATATCCTTATGACTTCCATGTGTACCATCTTTCAATAATTCACAAACATCACCCAACCGCACAAGTTCCCAGTCTTCGGGAATAAGCCCCAATGGAGTATCTTTATAACCCTTTTTCACACTCTTCGGATCGATTAATTTCATATATTTTTTATTTATTTCTTTTTTTAAGTGTTCGGCAATACTGCAATAATCTAAAATATCCACTTCAAAAGGCAAATCACTCTCTTTAAAAGCTTCTTCAAGGTCTGCCATCGTGGTTAATGATTGTTTTTTTTCAGCCACTATCACTAAATCCAAATCAGCAAATTCTGCATTAGTAAACTTAACCCGTGAACCAAAAGCCCAAACTTCAGTATTTGGAATAAATTTAAAAAGTATTTCTTTTACTATTTTTAAATGTTCAGGTTTGAGATTAATAGCCCCCCCCCCTAAAGGGGGAGTTTTATGAACCCCTAAATCCCCCGAAGTGGTACTTGAAGAAATGGGACTCTCAATATTACTCTCAAGCTCATTCATCTTAAGCCCCCTTTCAGGGGGTTGGGGGGCTTGACTAGGGGGCTTATTCATAATTCTATTTCCTTCATGTTTTTAAGAAGGATTTGAACTTCATCATAAAACTCTCTAACTAATTCTACAAAATCCCCACTAGCAACAAAATCTTCATCATATTCATGCGAAGTAATATTTCTTTTTTTTGTATATCCATTCCATTTTTCAAAACTTTTAATAAGCTCTTCATCTCTTGCCAGCCTGAGAAGTTTTTTTCTTGGCTCTAAATCATCAAAACCCTGCTCTTTCAAAGTTCTAGCCAGCATTTTCAAGGCATGCTCAAAAGTAAATTCAAATCGCTTAACCAATGAGTCTCTAACTGTTTCTTTTAATTCTTCATCTTCTTTATATTTTTCATATGTTTTAAGCCCTTCTTCTAATCTGGTAATTGCATTTTCTAAAGTTGTATAGTCTAAAGTCATAATTTAGTTTCCTTTTGAGAGAAATCCCCTGTCTGTGAAATATCGTTTTGTGGTATAATGAAAGTACAATTTCCTTCGGGACGACTCATCGGTTTATTCGGTGAGGTAAAATCAGTACCAAATATTAATTTGCTAAGTTTTTCTTTAAGCATTTGAAAATTTTCTTTATCTATCATTCCCATTTTATTTAGAAGGCGTTTACTGCTGAAAAGCTTCATCTGAGCTAGTAGTGCGGTGCTTTCAATTAATTCTACAAATTGAAACTTAAAGAAAAAACTTCCTTCTTTAGGAGCTGTTGATAATGGAATACCAAAAAACATTTCTTTAGTCAATTTCTTTAAAATCAAGACAGGACGAATAAAATCATCTCCTTTACCACATTGTTCAAAGCCAACATTTTCTCCAATTCTTGCGTTAAAAATCTCCCGTTCTTTAAATAATGGATATTTTTCTTGTGCTTCTGTTCGCTTTTTCACCTCATTCCAATGATCAAAATCTTTATTTTTCATCTTTTAACCTCTAATAAATTAAGCTCTTTCAAATAATCTTTCATTTTACCTTGTACTTCTTTTAGCTCTCCTTCAAGTGAATCAATATCTTTCTGAATAGCCCCAATGTCAATTTCTTCTTCCTCTTCAAAAGTATGAACATAACGAGGAATATTTAAATTAAAATCATTTTTTTCAATTTCTTCAAAAGTAGCTCTGTGAGAATATTTTTCGGTACTTTCAAATTTCTCATAAACTTGAACTATTTTTTCAATATCTTCTTTTCTAAGCCTATTCTGATTCTTTTGAGCCTCAAAATCTTTACTTCCATCAATGAATAAGACATCTTTATGTGTTTTTGCTTTATTAAAAACTAAAATTGCGGCTGGAATTCCAGTTCCATAAAATAAATTAGCTGGTAAACCAATAACCGCTTCTAATAAGTTTTCTTCCAAAAAAGCCTGTCTAATTTTGCCTTCTGATGAACCTCTAAATAAAACTCCATGAGGAACTATGACCGCCATTTTGCCATGTTCATTTAGGCTTTCAATCATATGAGTTATAAAAGCATAATCGCCTTTACTCTTTGGAGGAACACCTCTATAAAAACGATTATATTTATCATTACTGGCATTTTCAGCACCCCATTTATCCAAGGAAAACGGAGGATTAGCCACCACAATATCAAATTTCATCAAACGGTCTTTTTCAATTAATCTAGGATTTTCAATAGTATCTCCCCTTTCAATTTGGGCATTATCCAGACCATGCAAAAACATATTCATTTTAGCCAAAGCCCAAGTATTACCGTTTCGTTCCTGACCATATAAAAAATAGTTTTGACTTTCTGACTCATGAGCAACTCTAATCAGCAAAGAACCCGATCCACAAGTCGGATCATAAATACGCTGTCCAGCTTTAGGTTTAACAAGCTTGGCTAATAAAGTAGCAATTTCACTTGGGGTATAAAATTCTCCTCCTTTTTTCCCAGCATCACTAGCAAAGCGACCAATTAAATATTCGTAAGCATTACCGATAACATCTAATGATCCTATTCTTGAAGACCTTAAATCAAGCTTTGGATCGGCAAAATCTTCTATAAGATGTTTTAGTCTATTATTTCTTTCTTTCGTTTGTCCTAAATTAGCTTCAGAATTAAAATCAATATTTTTAAAAACATTTTCTAGTTTTATTCTATTTGCATCTTCGATTTGCTCTAAAGCAATATTAATTATTTCGCCAATATTAGGTTCATTCCTTTTTTCATAGACTGAATAGAAATCAGCTTCTTTTGGAACAATAAATCTTTCTTTTGCTAAGAATCTTTCAACTCTTTGTTCATCACCGTCAAATTGCTTAAGATACTCTTCTTTTTTTTCCTTAAGAATATCGCTAACATATTTCAAAAACAAAAATACTAAAATATAATTCTTATAACTGTCTGCATCAATAACTCCCCTGAAAGTATCACAAGCTTTCCAAAGAATATTATTGATTTCATCTTGATTAATTTTATTACTCATAAATCAAACTTTATTACTTTTATATTTACTAAAGCTAATTTAAACACAAATCATAAATTAACTGAGAAAAAGCCCACAATCAACACTAGCGACTGGAGAGGAGCGGGTATCGCCGAGCGAAGGGCGGGAACGACCGAGCTTAGTAATCTTTTTGGGCTTTTTCTCTTAGCCGAATCCGCCTCTTTCGGGCTACCAATAAACTTATGCTTTAAAGAGGAATGCAAATTATTCAAAGAAACAAAACCCCTTTAAAGCAAGTTTATTTTACACCAAATTACACTAAAATTCTATTTCTTCGATCACCTCCTCTTTAACTTTTGATGGTTCATTTGCCCCTTTAAATCTAAGTACCTCTTT
>DMHA01000229.1 GCA_003449615.1 Flavobacterium sp. | reverse complement strand
ATGGAGAATGAGGGTCTTTGCATGTTGGGTTTTATTAACCCTGTCAGGGTTTAAAACCCTGACAGGGTTCATAAAATTACAAAAAAAATTATAAAATTCGTTGATTTATTACGGCTCGAACCACATCTATAGCCACGGTGTTGTATTTGTCGTTGGGGATGATGATGTCGGCATAAGCTTTTGTGGTTTCGATAAATTGTTGGTGCATTGGTTTTAGGGTGGTTTGGTAACGGGTTAAAACTTCCTCCATATCGCGACCTCGCTCGGCAATGTCTCGTTTTAATCGTCGGATTAATCGTTCGTCCGAATCGGCGTGGACAAATATTTTGATGTCGAACAAATCTCGAAGTTCAGGATTAGAGAGGATTAAAATTCCTTCGACAATCATCACTTTTCGTGGATGTGTTACTATTGTGTCAGCAGTTCTGTTGTGTATGGCAAAAGAATAAACGGGCTGATTGATGGTTTTTCCTTCTTTGAGTTCCTTGAGATGTTGCACCAGCAAGTCGAAATCGATGGCTCTCGGATGGTCAAAATTGGTTTTGGAGCGCTCTTCATAGCTTTCGATTGTTGAGGCTTTGTAATAAGAATCTTGTGCAATTATTCCCACCTCGGCGTGGGGTAATTCATTCATTATCTGATGGACTACGGTTGTTTTTCCTGAGCCTGTTCCGCCTGCAATTCCTATAATTAGCATAAAATAGTCGTGTTATGGTTTTTGTTAAAACAAAAATATGAATTTATTGGTTTAGATTGATGCATTATCCCTCATATCCTTGACCAAACTTTTTGTAAAAAAAGCGATGACAATTCCACCCAAACTGATGCAAAGCCACATAAACCAAGATTGTTGCCAAAAGGATTTGTTTTTAAGTGTTTTTTCTTTGCTAGAAATTTGTTTTATGTCATAAATTTTGGCTTCGGGCAGGTTGTTGTTGATGCTGTTTTTGAAATTTTCCAAATCATATTCAGGACTTTGAAGTTTTGGATTCTCGGTTAGAATGGTGTATTTTTCATTGGCTCTCAAATCGGCAATAACTGCTATTTGATTTTGGAAAAATTGGATTTTCTCCAAATTGAGAGGCGGATTGTCCCGATTTTCTATTTCGATAAAAAATTCTTTTTCGAAAAGTTGCGGAATCGAGAAGCTATTTTTGGTATTAGAATTTAATTCAAAATTTGAAAATATTTCTGGGAATATTGCCCCTTTTTGATTTGATGGTTTTTTCTTGTGTATAAAAATTATGGCGTTGCGTTGGAACAAATTTGGACTTGTTATGGTAAAATCAATTTGATTTATGATTTGCGGACGATCGAAAATACAATAAATTCGGGTTTTCTTTTCAGCTGGCATTTGTAGTATTCGAGTGCTTTTTGCAAAAATTGCTGCTACTTTCAAGCTACTGGTTTTGTTGGTAAAAAAACCGATTTTTAAAACATTTATAGGCAATGTTTTCTTGTCATTCAATTCAATTTTTAGATACCGATACGAACACAGCGGCAAGGGTAAGGTTTTAAAAACACTTGTATTTTCATTGTTTTCCAATTGATTTAGTATAGAATTGTTAACCAATCCGAACCACTCTTCTTGGTTGTCGCTTCCGCTGATGCTGTAAGATTTTGTGACATCAGCATTGGTTATAGACAGGACAATTTCGTCAATAGAAGCTCTTGGGTTCTCAAAAATGATTGTCGTTCTGCTCTTTGGAATCGTCGTTCTCGACAATATTTTACATTCAGAAAAACTGCTTGAAATTGCTTCGTTATTTTCCTGAAGAATAATATATGGAACTTCAAATCCTTTAGAATCTACTATCCTAAAATCACCCAATTCTTCTTTGGAGAAGGAACGAATTTCGGCAGGCAAAATGATTTTGTGCAAACCATTTTCTTTGACATTTTCGATTTTTGCGGTCGTTTTGTGTTGTGCCAATACACCATTAAAGGCAAGCAATATTAGTAGAAATTTATTCAGTTTCATTGGTTTCCAGAGGTTTGTTGTCGTCTTGTACCAAGACTTTTATTTTTTGATACACAAATGAAATAATCAGAATTAGAATTCCAAGCAAGATGAAAGCGATGATTTTTCCAGTTTCGGAAGCATTGCTAATGTCGAACAAAAATAATTTCAAGATGGTAATTCCCAATAATGATAAAGCTATAATTCGCAGGTTTTTGATGCGTTTTCGGATGCCGATAATCAGGAAGACAAAAGCAAGAATCCCCCACAGAATTGGATATCCTGTTTTTATGATTTGGTTTCTAGTTTGATAGATTGAATCGTTAGCAATTTGTTGTTTGAGATAATGCAATTCATTGGATTGGTAATTTTTATACAACTCACTAGAACGAACCTCAAGAGCTGTAACGGGACTGTTGGAAATGACCAATCCGTGTAGCATCAATTCGGTGCTAGCAATATAAATGATGAAAAAGGCAGCTATCCAAATTGCGATTTTCTTTTTGAAAAATTCAAAAACAGGTTTTTCTTTGTTGATTTGATACAATTGATAGCCAAAGAACACTATTATCAATAGCGAAATATAATGCAAATAGAATCCAATTCTTTGATGAATTCCTGTTGAGATGTATTGCTCGTGTTCATAAAACGCATAATTTGAAAACCAAAATGCAAAGAGTATGATATTGATGACGGCAATAAGTGATGCCAGCTGGCTATGTGCTTTGTTTTTGCTTTGGCAAAGACCATAAAATAATGCCGCACTAAAAATTAAATGATATAAAATGGGCAGTGTAACGGCAGAATTGGCTCCAATAATTCTAGTATTGGCTTGAAAATTAACTTCTAATAATCCAACAAAATATCCGATGATTATT
>DMHA01000228.1:1562-4504 GCA_003449615.1 Flavobacterium sp. | reverse complement strand
TCCCTGAAGTTTGGTTTCCGTCCGTAATCAAAACCGTTGGAAAATTGGTGTTTTTATAAATACTTTTCAAACTTTTGGCAACCTCATCCAAATTGGTTTGAGTTCCTTTGAAATCAACTTCATCTGCAATAATTAATGGTTGAAATTCACTATCAAATCGATAGGTTTGAACATCAAATTTCTCTTGCAAATCTTTGTTTTGAAAAAGTTTTTTAAACAATTCCAAAGCCGTTTCTTTAGCTTTCAAATCGACAATAGAACTCGAATTATCGACAACAATTGGCAAAGGTGTCTTAACAATTTCCAATGTTTTCCGACTTATTATTGGATTAATCAACAACAACAAAATCCCGAAAATGCTTAAAAAACGCAAAAAAGCCAAAACCAAATTCACTTTCGACTTGGTTTTGACTTTATGATAATATTGAAAAAAGGACAAACCGCCTGCTATTGCTAATGAAAGAATAAGAAATAGAATGGTGTTTGTTGTCATTTTTTTTTTAGTATCAGTGATCAGATTTTTAGTGGTCAGTCATTAAGATCTTTAATTTTCACAGTGATTTTTGAGTAATACAAAACTGAATACTAATCCCGAAGCTTAGGGGCTGAACACTGAACACTCCCTTAAGTAAGCATTCCCCCACACACATTCAAAACTTGTCCAGTAATGTATGCACTCATATCCGAAGCCAAAAAAAGACAAGCATTCGCAACATCTTCGGTTGTGCCGCCACGTTTCAGCGGAATTCCTTCTCGCCAACCTTTTACAACCTCTTCGCTTAATTTTGCCGTCATTTCGGTTTCGATAAATCCTGGAGCAATGGCGTTGCAACGAATATTACGAGAACCCAATTCCAAAGCTACTGATTTTGTAAAACCAATGGCACCCGCCTTTGAAGCTGCATAATTGGTTTGACCGGCATTTCCAGAAACACCTACCACTGAACTAATATTGATAATAGAACCTGAGCGCTGTTTCAAAAATGTTTTCTGAATGGCTTTGGTCATATTGAAAACCGATTTCAAATTTACGTTGATTACTTGGTCAAAATCGGCTTCGGACATTCGCATTAGCAAATTGTCTTTGGTAATTCCGGCGTTGTTTATCAAAATGTCCACTGTTCCAAATTCGGCCAAAACTGCATCAACAAATATTTGAGCTTCGTTAAAATCGGCAGCATTCGATTGATAACCTTTGGCTTTGATTCCCATTGCGTTCAATTCATTTTCTAAAGCTTGTGCAGATTCTATAGATGAACTATAAGTGAAAGCCACGTTTGCACCATGTTTAGCAAAAACTTCTGCAATTCCTTTGCCAATGCCGCGACTTGCGCCTGTTATTATGGCTACTTTTCCTTCGAGTAATTTCATTATATCTTAAATTAGTTCATTATTATTGAATGTCAAATGTATAATAATTCCCTTTTTAAAAAAAATACATTTTAAATTTAACTTTTAATTAAATTTTTAGTCTACAAAAATATTTACTTTTCGCAAATGATAAATAATCAGCATACATTTAAAATTTTGGTTCTACCCCGAATTGTGTGGGTTTTGTAATTGTTAAAAAATTTAGACACGAATTTCACGAATTTACACGAATTCATTTTACACAAAAATTACACAAATTTTTCTGAAATTCGTGTAATTAAATTTAAGAATAATTTGATTAGTGTAAATTCGTGAAATTCGTGGCAAAAAAATACCCACACAATTAAGGGTAGAACCAAAATTTTATATTACCGTTATAAAATTAGTGTATAATGTGTCACTAAATTATTTGCAGAACATAGAAGATTCAGAGGAAATCAACCAAGATGTATTTATTCAATTGCATCATTCTTTAGATAACTTAAATGAATAAACGATTTGAAATTGCAGATTTATTAAAAGGCATCGCCGTTCTATTAATGATTCAGGTTCATATTATTGAATTATTTGCAACAATTTCAATTTTTGATAGCAAAACTGGTCGTTTTTTACTTTTTTTAGGAGGACCTTTTGTAGCTCCAGTTTTTTTGTTTGTATTTGGCTATTTTATTGCCCACTCCAGTCAAACCAATTCACAACAAATAGGGAGAGGACTAAAAATCTTCTTTTACGGCATGCTACTGAACGTGGCTTTGAATTTTAATTTATTCATAAAGCACAGTGAAGGTCAAATCGAATTTGATATTTTCCCTTATTTATTTGGGGTAGATGTTTTGCAATGTGCTGGTTTAAGCCTCATTATAATTACTCTAATCAAAAAAGTGTTTTATAATAATAAGATAATTGCCATTGCTTTAATTTTGCTTTCGGGTTTCTTAGGAGGATATTTATTGCAGTACAAAACCGATTTTATTTTCCTTAAATACCTATCCGCTTTTTTTTATGGAAGTACAACTTGGTCTTATTTTCCAGTTTTTCCTTGGATTGCATATCCATTGATGGGAATGATTTTTTTTAAAAGTAAAATTGACTTTAAAATCCTAGCAAAACCTATTGCTAAAATTTCAATTTGTTTGTTATTTATAGTTTTTTTAATTTTTACTTTAAATTATGCAATAGCACTATCTTCAAATTTGAACTCTTATTACCATCACGGTTTGACATTCTTTTTATGTACAATAATTTTTCTGGGTTTTTATGGATTTATAATCAATGAAGTGGATATTTTGTTTGGTAAATATCTTTTCTTCAAATACATAAAATGGTTAGGCCAAAATGTAACAGCTCTTTATGTTATACAATGGATTTTAATCGGAAATATTTCAACAGCCGTTTATAAAAGCATCGATAATCCTTTTATTTTACTATTAGCATTTATTGGCATTTTACTCCTTTCAAGTATAATAGCTTTTCTATATGTTCAAATAAAAGAAGGAAAAAAATTTGCTGATTAAAGCATTTTAAATCCTCCTTCTAATTCCAACAATAATTCTTCTTCGGTTAGCGCTCCC
>DMHA01000228.1:0-1521 GCA_003449615.1 Flavobacterium sp. | reverse complement strand
GCATATCAAGCATGTCCGACGCATATTGTTTTTTTAGTGCTTTTATCCAACGATTGGCTCTTTCTGATAATTGAAAATCATCAGACATTAACCTGCCTCTTAACAATAAAATCCCCAAATCGGCTCCTTCGTACAAATAATCCTCTTCTTGGGTTATTTGCATAAAAAAAGCTTCGTTATCTCCAACAATAGACTGTCGATGGGCATCCATTTTTTTGAAATTAATATTTCCATTATTTTTCATTTCCCAAATTCCAGATCTTGGTACTTTGGTAGCCAACTCAAGTGTTTTTCGAGTATGTTTTATAACCAACTGACTCCAACTATCCATATTTTGAGCTTCCGCCCATCGGTTTGTTAATTCATCAACATTAATTTCATAAGGAATTTCCATCCATTCTAACATGTGAAACAAGAATAATGGCACATCGGTCATTGCAAATTTAGAATGGTTGGTCAGACTGCTCACGCCTGAAACTCTTGGGTTTAATTCTCCCAAATAAACTTCTCCATTGTCTTGATCTATCAAATAATCCAATTCAAAATACCCTTTGTAACCTTCTTTACGTAATTGGTCACCAAATCGTTGGGTGTAAACTTTTGTTTTTTCTCTTATATCAGCATTAAATGCATTTGGATAGATTTCGTTGCCACACCAACCTCCTTTGTAAGGAGTAAGTGCATCAAAACCTACCAATTCGGTCATCAAAGGAGCGACAATTGTGCCGTGTTGGGTAACACAACCCTCAATAGCAGTACCTTTGCAATTGATGCGCTTCATAATTTTTACTTCATCTTCTTTCAAAATTTCTTCTGCATAAAGGTTGTATTCCTCTTCATTTGATATAAAAAAAGTAGTGTGTCCAGAATCTCCAAAAGGAGTTTGTATCACAAGATTTTCTCCTAAAGCTACAGACACTTCTCGAAGTTGTTCATAGCTTGTCACTTTAGAAAGCACGTTAGGAACACAGGCTACTCCTGCTTTTTCGGCGATTCTGTTGGTGTTGACTTTATTGTCCAAAAAAGTGCGGAGTTGTGCCGAAGGAAAACAAACATCTAGTCCCAAAATTCTGGCTAATTGTTCTGTTTTTTCATTAAACATCAAAAAAAGTGCCTTTCCGGCTTGTCCATTTACTTTTCTTGAATTGATATATTCAATAACTTCTGGGTGCGACAACAAATAATTATTGATGTCTTCGATGCTAGTAAAATCTGCATGATCAATTTCTGAGGGGGAAAATAAATTTTCATATTCTCCACCATAAGAATCAATATGGCTAATGAATTTGAAATTAGAAATCCATTCGTCCATTCCTAATAAATTAAAATTAGTAGCACTTATAAAATAAATTGGTGTTTTATTTTCACGAAAAAAATGTTTGATTTCATTTAATCCTTTAAGAGTGGGAATGTTCTGATTGAAATTTGACATATACTTTAATTTACTATTTATATTCATTGTTGTCCGATAAAACTTATCGGAGTTTAATTTTTTCTATATTTTACAAGCATTCGAGAAGT
>DMHA01000353.1:6139-8716 GCA_003449615.1 Flavobacterium sp. | reverse complement strand
TAGCTATCGGGATAAGTTTCAATCCGCTTATTGCATCTTAACTTAATGGTTTGAAAAATAAGCTAAATGCTCACACTATTTTATGTAGAACCTAATTTTTTAAAATTATTTTATGTTTCGGTCAAAACCTATAATTATTTTTAGCAAAACCACATTTCTACCAACTAAATTAATTTATTTTAGAAAGGTAAAAACGGCTACTTATTAACAGCTAAGTTAAATTAATGAAATTAAATTAAAAAAAGTTTTTTTATTTAAACTAAAAATATAAATTTGCTACCCAACAAAGTTTATTATAACAAAAAATAAATTATTAAAACTATTAAATTTAAAAAAAATGGCAAACGTTAAAAAAGAAAAAGGTTCAGGTTTAGGAGGAAGTATTTCATTAATCATAATTGTATTATGTATTTTTGCAGGATGGATAATTTGGCAATTCATTATGGGTGATGGTGCAAATTTTGAAGGAGGAGTAAACACAGGTCATCCACTACCAGGAAATTATTTGGCAATGGTGTATAAAGGAGGACCAATTGTGCCAGTTTTGATGGGATTATTATTAATGGTAATTGTGTTCTCATTCGAGCGTTATGCTGTAATATCTAAAGCTGCAGGAAAAGGAAACCTTGATAAATTTATGGCTGAGGTTCAAAAAAGCATTAAAACAGGAGATATCGATGGTGCTATTGCAGCTTGCGACAAACAACAAGGTTCGGTTGCCAATCCAATTAGATCAGCATTAGTAAAATATCAAGAAGTGAAAAAAGAAGGAATTGATAGCGAAACTGCTGCAGAAACGCTTCACAAAGAAATTGAAGAATCTACTTCACTTGAAATGCCTATGTTAGAAAAACACATGACAATCCTTTCTACCCTAGTATCTCTTGGAACTCTTGCAGGATTATTAGGAACAGTAACTGGTATGATTAAAGCGTTTGGTGCTTTGGCAAGTTCAGGAACTCCAGACCAAGCGATGTTGGCAAATGGTATTTCTGAAGCATTGATTAATACTGCAACTGGTATCTCTACTTCTGCTTTAGCAATTATCGTTTACAACTTATTTACCTCAAAAATTGATACCTTAACTTATTCTATTGATGAGGCAGGTAACACTATCGTGAATACTTACAGACATTTTAGAGGTACTCAAAATAAATAATAATAATTTTTAAGGATTTAGCGTTATAAGTAATAGTAGCGCTAATCCTTACTAATTTTAAAATATAAATTAATGGCTGTAAAAACGCAAAAAAAAGCAACGTCTATTGATATGACGGCTATGTGTGATGTGGCATTCCTTCTGCTTACTTTCTTTATTTTGACCGCCACGGCCAAAATTCCAGAAGCATTGCCTGTGGACACGCCACAATCTACTGTACAAACCAAATTGCCTGAAACTGATTTGGCTACTTTGACCATTGGTAAAGGAAAAGTTTTTTTTGATTTGAAAGGAAGAGAAGTTCGTAAAAGAACACTCGAATTGATGGGTCAAAAATATGGAGTTGAGTTTACCGATGACGAAAAAGCAAAATTTGCATTGATGGAAGGAATTGGAGTACCAATTCAAAGCCTAAAGCAACTTATTGGGATGGCAACTGCCGATCGTAGTAAAGCTGGTCAACCTGGTGTGCCAAAAGATTCACTTGATAATCAATTAGCCGAATGGGTTCAAAATGCTCGTATAGCAAATATCGAATTGAATGACAAAGAATTGCAAATTGCAATAAAGGGAGATGCTAAAGAAGAATACCCGTCAATACGTAAAGTTATGGATATTTTGCAAGACCAAAAAATCAATAGCTTTAGCTTGGTTACGGGTTTGAGAGGAAAGAATTTTTAATTAAAAAAAATACACTAAAATGGCTGAATTAAATACAGGCGACGGTGGAGGCAAAAAAGGCGACAAAAAGGTTAGAAGTAAAAAACAAAACTCCAAAGTAGATTTAACTGCTATGGTGGATTTGGCTTTCCTATTAATTACCTTCTTTATGCTAACCACTACCTTGTCTAAACCACAATCTATGAATTTGGGTTTGCCAGATAAAGATGAACCAAATAAGGAGAACAATGACATTAAAGTAGATGAAAATCGTACAGTGACAATATTGTTAGGAAAAGATAATAAATTGGTTCGTTTTGTTGGTTTGTTAGCGACACCAGTTGTAGGCGGTGCTCCTAAGGATTTTACTTATGGTAAAGAAGGAATTCGTAAAGAGCTTATCGATAGAAAAGCTAAAGTTTTAGCCTATTCTACTGCAAAAGGAAAACCGAAAAACGGTATGATTGTGATTATCAAACCAAGTAAGAAATGTACTTACCGTAACTTAGTTGACATTCTTGATGAAATGGCAATTGTAGATGTACCCACTTATGCAATTGTAAATGAATTTACACCTGAAGAAGCAAAATTGTTAGAAGGAAAATAAGACTAGGTCTTATTACCCAATAACCTAATAATTAAGAAAAATTATGAAATGAGCATAAACGAAAATTGGTTGTATTACTAATTTTGATATGCGAATTACATCTGCCTGTCGGTAGACAGGTGTGACCAATAAAAAACAATAAATATCTACA
>DMHA01000353.1:0-6100 GCA_003449615.1 Flavobacterium sp. | reverse complement strand
TCTACACATGAAATTAGATTTATTAAATGATCACTGGCTTGAAATTGTTTTCGAAGGACGTAATAAAAGCTACGGTGCTTACGATTTACGAAAAACAATTACGAAGAGAACCGTTCGGGCATTCATCATCGGAACCATTCTTTTTGCTGTTTTGGTTAGTATTCCTACGCTTATGCGTATGATTCCAGACAGACAAGAGGATACCACTTTAGACACCAAAATTACGGCTGTTAAGATGCCACCAAAAAAGGAGAAACCAAAAGAAAATTTACCGCCACCGCCACCGCCACCCCCAAAAGTGGATCAAGTGAAATTTGTGAAACCAGTAGTAGCCAAAGCAGAAGATGTGGTTGAAGAAATTGCAGTAATTAAAGATCTTGAAGATAAAAAAATTGGTAAAGAAACCATAAAAGGAGATCCAGATGCTGAATTGACAGTAGAACCTGTTGGCACAGGTGATGCAGCAGTTGTAGAAGAAGACAATACAGTTTACAATACTGCAGGAATTGAGGTTAAGCCAGATTTTCCTGGAGGAATAGAAAAATTCAACTCTTATGTTGCTAAAAATTATCAAGCACCAGATGAAGAAGGACTTAATGGGAAAGTATATGTTCAATTTGTAGTAGAAAAAGATGGATCACTAACAGATATCAAAGTATTAAGAGATATTGGTTATGGAACAGGAGCAGAGGCTATACGTGTTTTGAAAAAATGCCCAAGATGGACAGCTGGCGAGCAAAACGGTAAAAAAGTGAGATGTACTTTCAGTTTGCCAATTGCCATTAAAACTGAATAATGTTAAATAAAATCATTAAAAACTTTAAAGAGAAATCGCTCAAAGAGCGGTTTCTTTTTGTTATAGGAATGGTGGTCTTTATTGCCTATTTTATTTTAGGACTCATTTTTATATTTTGGGAAACCTTGCCTTTAGCCAAATCCTTTCCTCTTGCAATGGAACCAGTTTATAGAATTTCGTTTGGAGTACTTTTAATAGTGTATTCATTTATTCGGTTTTTTAGGATTTTTAATTTTAATAAGGAATAATTATGTTTAAAAAAAGCAAACTTTTTTTTCTAGGATTTTTATGTGTGAGTTTAATTACTTGTAACAAATCAGATCAATCTAAAAATACTGGGGAATCTATATTGAAAGGAGCTACAACTATCCTAGTTGATGAAACTTTGACCCCAATTATAGAAGATCAGGTGGCTATTTTTGAGAGTAAATATGATGCAAAGATTAAAATTGTTTCTAGATCAGAAGCTGAATTAATCGTTTCATTGTTAAAAGAAAAGTCTAAAATCGCCATTTTGACTAGAAATTTGACAATAAATGAAAATAAAATCTTTGAGCAAAAAAAAATTACACCAAAAATTACTAAATTTGCAATTGATGCCATTGCTTTTATTTCAAATAAAAGCAACAAAGACACGTTGATTGAGTTAAAGAGTGTATTAGATTACTTGCAAGGAAAGCAAAATTCGAGAATTAAAGGTTTAGTTTTTGATAATCCCAATTCGAGTACGGTTCGTTATATGAATCAACTAGCAGGAATAAATGCTATTCCCGAAAACGGAGTTTACTCTTTCAAAAGCAACCAAGAGGTTATCAAATTTGTGTCTGAAAATGATGGAATGATTGGAGTGGTAGGAGTAAATTGGTTGACACAGCCCATGCCTGATATGCAAGAATATGTTGACAGAGTAAACGTATTGAGTTTAAAAAGTTTAACTGGCAGTAATTTTTATGCCCCCAATCAAAACAACATTGCAGAAGGTAAATATCCTTTGGCACGCGATTTGTATATCATCAACGCACAAGGATATTCAGGCTTAGGAATGGGTTTTGCCTCGTTTGTTGCAGGCGATATTGGACAAAGAATAATTTTAAAATCAGGATTATTACCTGTTAGAATACCTGGCAGAAGAATTAACATTAGGAATGAGATCAACAATGATATAAGTAATGAGAAGAAATAAATTAATACAATCCAAGATGAACACACTTAAAATTTTTAGTATAGCATTTTTATCATCAGTCACTTTTGGCTTTGCCCAAGATATAAACCAAGCCAGTAAAGCAGTAGATGCAGAACAATACGAAAACGCCAAATCGATTCTAAAGTCTATTATAAATGTGAATCCTACCGATGGGAGGGCAAATTTTATGTTAGGAAATGTCTATTTAATTCAGTCAGTTACTGATTCTGCCAAAATTGCTTTTCAAAAAGGGATAGCAGGAACACCCGGTGGCAGATTGAATTATATTGGTCTAGGAACAATAGACTTGGATAACGGAAATCCTACTGCTGCCGAAGCTAACTTTGCTTTAGCATTGAAAGATACCAAAAAGAAAGATATAGAAGAATTAGTTGCCATTGGTCGAGCTTATACTTATTCTAATAAGCCCAATTACAAAAAAGCCCTTGAATATTTGAATAAAGCAAAACTTATTAATGAAAATGACGCATTAGTACAATTGGCTCTTGCCGATGCTTTCTATGGCGATAAAAATCAAAATGAGGCTTATGCTGCCTACAGAAATGCTTTTCAGTTTGACCCAACTTTATTGAGAGCAAAAATGCAATTAGGCGTTTTATTAAAAGGAGCAAAATCCTATGACGAAGCCATAAAATCTTTCAATGAAGTTATTGCTTTAAATGCTGGATATGGTCCAGTTTATAGAGAATTAGCAGAAACTTATTATAAATGGGGAAGAAATAAACCATCAAAATCTGCCGAATATATGCAAACGGCTATTGGTCATTACGAAAAATACCTTAGTCTTACCGATTATTCTTTGAATTCTAGAATGCGTCACGCTGACTTTCTTGTTTTAGTAAAAGATTACAAAGCACTAGAAGTTGAAGCCAACAAGATGATAGAAATGGACAAAGTAAATCCTAGAATCTATCGCTATTTAGGATATTCTGCTTATGAAAATGGTAATGCTGATCTTGCTATTAAATCATTAGAAAGTTTTATTGCCAATCCAGTTAATAAAGTAATCGCAAAAGATTATTTGTATTTAGCAAACGCCAAATTCAAGGAAGGATTAAGTGCCGATGGATTGTCCTTAGACCCTGCACTTTTTGAATCTGGCTTGGCCGATATTAAAAAATCAATCGAAATTGAGCCGTTGATTATTGAAGATTTGAATGAGGTTGGTAAAAAATTATTCTCTCAGAAATTATACAAAGAAGCTGTTTTAATTTTTGAATTTGGTACCGCAAGTACTGAATATAAAAATTACATTGAGGACAATATTTACTATGGTTTGTCTATTTATTATGCCAATAACAAAAAGGATGTTACACCAAATCCTATAGATTTACAAAAAGCTGATCTTGCTTTTGAAAAGGTTACAGTAGCATCCCCTTCCTATCAAGATGCTCATCTTTACAGGGCTAGAACGAATAGTTTAATGGGTAATGATGAAATGACCATAAAATATTATGAAACTTATGTTGCTAAAATTTCAGAAAAGGGTCCCGAAGAATTAGCGAAACCTGCCATTACAAAAAAAATTGTAGAGTCTTATAATAATATTGCGGCCAGTTATGCAAATACCGATAAAATAAAAGCAATTGAATATTTGTCTAAAACACTAACAATTGATCCAACAAATCCTTATGCAACAGAGTCATTAGCTTTATTACAAAAAAAATGATATTTTTATAAAGTTAAAAAAACCGATAGTTAAAAAAAACTATCGGTTTTTTTATGGACTTATTTCATTGCTAGTTTAAAATAAGCAATCCATTTTATTCGGATTCCGTTTCCTTAATAATTTTTTCTTTGCAAATCGAATATCGCACTTCGTATATCGTAAATTCCAAAATCACTATCTTTGCACTTTAAATTAAATAAATGTTATCAAAAGAAATACAGTTAGAGGTCAACAAAGGAGCGATGTTGCCCTTAATGGAAGAATTTTATACCATTCAAGGCGAAGGATTTCATACAGGAACAGCAGCATATTTTATTAGAATTGGAGGTTGTGACGTTGGCTGTCATTGGTGTGACGTAAAAGAAAGTTGGAATGCTGAATTGCATCCGCCAACAAGCATCGATTTGATTGTGGCAAATGCTTACAAATATGCCAATACCGTTGTGGTGACTGGTGGAGAACCATTAACTTGGGACATGACCTTACTGACACAAAAATTAAAGGTCCAAAACCTAAAAGTACATATAGAAACTTCAGGAGCATACAAATTAACAGGGAACTGGGATTGGATTTGTCTCTCTCCCAAGAAAAATAAATTGCCAACACAAACGGTTTATGAGAAAGCACACGAACTGAAAGTCATTATTTTCAATAAACACGATTTTATTTTCGCCGAAGAACAAGCCGAAAAAGTCAACAAAAATGCCCTATTATTTCTTCAACCCGAATGGAGCAAAAAAGAAGAGATAACACCACTTATTGTCGATTATGTGATGAAAAATCCAAAATGGCGCGTATCTTTGCAGACCCATAAATATTTGAATATTCCTTAAAATGAAAAACTTCTTGTTACTGGTAATTACCTTTTTTTCTTTCCAATTAATTAATGCCCAAGAACAAACTTCCCAACCTCAGGATGCCATTTATGATTTCAAAGAAGTTGACGTTAAACCAGAATATCCGGGTGGAGTTGAGGCTTTTTATAAATTTATTGCAAAAAACTTCAAAGCCCCGGAAGAAGAAGGATTAAACGGAAAAATAATAACCACTTTTGTAATTGAAACAGACGGTAGCATTAGTGATATTAAAGTTTTGCAAGATATTGGATATGGTTCAGGAGCGGAGGTTTTCAAGGTTTTGGCGATGTCTAAGAAATGGATTCCAGCCAAATTAAACGGTGTTCCCGTTAGAGTTCTTTACCAATTTCCAATATCAATTCGGACAGCAGAAAAATATTACAGAAATTCCAAACAATAGCAAGAATCCAATGAAGAAAATTTTATTCATGGCAATTTCCTTTTTTTTAATTCAAATAGTTTCAGCACAAGAAAGCGAACTCCTGATGGAAACCGAACTTGTAGCAAGTCCTGATGTTTCAAATCCAAAATTCAATGGTGGAGATCTCAATAAATTTTATGAATATATAAATCAAGAATTTAATTACACAACCGTAAAAGAGGCAAGGAAAATTGTGGTTTCATTTACAGTAACTGAATTGGGCGAGGTCAAAAAAATTAAAGTGTTAGAATTTCCAAACATAGAAGCTGCATCAGAAATTATAAGAGTTTTAAATAAATCACCTCAATGGGAACCTGCTAAGCGAGCTGGAAAGCCTTTTAGTGTAGTAATAAAAATGCCACTGCTGTTTAAGCAAAAATAACTATTAAGCAAAAAATCAAAACATCTATGCTATGAAAAAAATTCTAATTATTGCAATCTCCTTTTTCTCAATTCAAATCGTTGCAGCACAAGAAACTACAAATGGCTCCGATAATAATATATATAATACAGCCGGAATTGAGGTAAAACCAGAATTTCCGGGAGGTTATGAAGCGTTCTATAAATTTATCGCAGAAAATTATAAAACTCCAAATGTAGTTGGATTAAACGGAAAAGTTTATGTAGCTTTTGTGATTGAAAAAGATGGAAGTATTACTGATATAAAAGTATTGAGAGATATTGGACATGGCACTGGAAAAGAAGCCATTAGGGTTTTGGAACTTTCTCCAAAATGGATTCCAGGGGAACAAAACGGAAAAAAAGTAAGATGTACTTATGCTTTGCCAATAAACATAATGGCTAGATAATAAAAAGTAAAATATATCAGTTGTAATGTTATGATTTCATTTTTATGACAAACCTAATTGTTGTCATCAATACTTTAATGAGAAGTTTGTATTTTGAATTTGGTAATGAAATTCTCAACAACAACCCCAGAATGGAAAATAAAAGAATAAAAAACACCATTTATTCTCGATTTTGTGATAAATAATCGAAAATGGCACGTATCTTTACAAACGCATAAATATTTGAATAATTTTAGCAAAGACAATTTGAATACCAAGACAAATTTCTTAAGATATTAAATTGATTTTTTTTTTGCAACTAATAAAAAACTTAATAAAAATGGCAAGAAAATAAAAACCAGTTT
>DMHA01000031.1 GCA_003449615.1 Flavobacterium sp. | reverse complement strand
TTTTTTATCGGACAACAATGATTCTTAAACATAAAATTAAAATAAATGAACCAATAAAACATTGACACATCCCGTTTTGAAGCTGGATTAGTAAACAATACTTCAGACGAACAAGTTTTTAGTAATTTGAACTTAATCAGTACTGATGGTTATTTAAAAAACGGTGCTGTTTTATTTTTTGCCAAAGAACCGGAACACTTTTTTGAGAAAGCAGTTATTCGTTGTGTCGCTTTTGATGGGTTGGATAAAAGATACATTATTGACGATAAAATAATGACTGGCACAGTATTTCAACAATACCAGCAAAGTATGATTTGGTTAAAATCAAAACTAAATGTACGATATGATATTGAAGGCGGTAAAGCAAGAAAAGAATTATGGGAAATTCCAGAAATTGTTTTCAAAGAAGCCATCAAAAATTCATTGGCACACAGAGATTATTACGACAAAGGAGGAAGAATTACAATTGAATTATTCAACGATCGCGTTGAGGTTACAAACCCAGGAGGACTAGTAAGTTCCATTACTAAAAATGAATTTGGTAAAAAAAGTTCAAGCCGTAATCCTCTAATCTTTGGATTATTCGAAAGATTGCGATTAGTTGAACAGATTGGTTCAGGCATCAGCAGAATGCGTGATTTAATGAAAGAAGAAGGATTAACACCGCCAGAATTCAATACCGATGGAATGTTTACCGTCATTTTCAGAAAACCAATCGAGTTTGAAAAGTGGGTAGATAGGTGGGTAGAAAAACTAACTGAAAATAGAATTAAAATTCTTAAAGGAGTTCATAATAATCCAAAAATAACAAAAAAAGAATTAGAACAGAAAACCAGTTTAAGTTCCTCTGCGATAGCTAATAACATAGATTTTTTAAAGGATTTAGGTCTACTTATTAGAGAAGGAAGTGCTAAAGGTGGATATTGGAAAATTAATTACATTCTTCCATAGTTGGGTAGAAAAGGTGGGTAGTAAATATCTAGTTTCAAAACATCGCGAGTACTCAACAACATTTCGTTCCTAACATCACGGGCAATCAGCGGTCTCTCTCCGGTCGTTCCCTTTGTTCCGTTCGGCTGTTCCAGTCGGTCGTCGGCAAAAAAGCCTCCTTCCTCCGTTCCACAGACACTTCACAGCACAAAAAAATACAGCAGCTTTAAAAAAAGCAGCTATTTTTTTCGCACTGTTTCGTTCCTCAGCTCCACACGGTCTCTACCCTGCGTTCGGTTCGGGCTCATGCATCCACAATACCGCTTCATTCCGCTTCGTTCATTCCAGCAGTATTATGTCTGCCGCCCTCAGTTTTTTCAGCGATTGCTCCTTCGCCCAGCCATCCGGGTTGGCAACGTTCGGTTGAAAAAACCTCACTTTGCCCTAAATCTAGGTATATTAAAATAATCTAATTAACCTTTGGCAAAATATTGATTTTTTGCCAAAGGTTAATGAAGAAAAAGTCTATTTCTTTATATCGCATTCTTTTTTCTAAATTCTTTTAGAAAAACACACGATAAATACAAAGTTTAAATTTATCAAAAACAACGGCGATAATCGCCGTTAAAATTAATTTACATAAATTAAATAATTTACATTATATTTGTTTAACGGCGATAAACACCGCAATAAGCTAAACTTTTAAATTATGGCTGTAAATGTAATACGAAGAAAAGAGTTATACGAAATAATGCCAGAGGGTTTAGTAACCACTCATAAGTGGCTTATAGAGAATAATTTATCCCGTCACGCAATAGATAATTTAGTAAAAAGCAATCAACTAGAATCTATAAGCAAAGGGGTTTATGTTAGAAATGGTACCAAAATAACTTGGCAATCCGTAGTTTTCTCTTTGCAATCTGTATTGCAATTAGATTTTATTGTAGGCGGTTTAACAGCGCTTGAAATGCAAGGATTATCACATTACTTATCTCTTTCGGAAAATAAAATAGTGCATTTATTCGGAAATGATCTATTACCAGAATGGGTTAACAATTTAGATTTGAATGTGAAATTTGTTAGACATACTACCAATAGTTTATTTGTTGCGAAAATTGAAGAAAACAAACAATTGCATCCTTTTACATCGGAAAAGGATTGGGATAATGATAAAAGAAAACTAATCATATCCTCGCCGGAAAGAGCGTATCTCGAAGTATTATTAGACGTACCGCAAAAAACAACTTTTGAACACGCCGACCAGTTGATGCAAGGGCTAACAACATTGTCCCCTAGAAATCTCCAAAAAGTGCTGGAATGCTGTCAAAATGTAAAAGTAAAACGACTTTTCTTTTGGTTTGCAGACCGCCAAAATTATGTTTGGTTAAGTAAAATAAATCGAGAAAGTATAACATTAGGTTCTGGAAACAGAATGCTCATAAAAGGCGGAAAATTAGATACTAAATATAAAATAACAGTTCCAGAATGGCTTTAGACGCAAACAATATATACCGCAGACAAGTACAACTTTTAGTTAGGGTTTTACCTTTAGTAGACACTGAAAAATGTTTTGCATTAAAAGGTGGTACTGCAATCAATTTGTTTTACAGAGCTTTGCCTCGACTTTCTGTTGACATTGATTTACTATACATTCCGATGGATGATCGAGATACTGCATTACTAAATATTAGAGAAGCTTTATCAAGAATAAGCAAATTGATACAACAAAAAATACCTGGAACAAAAGTACAAAATACACACGACCAAAGCGATGCACTACGCTTAATTGTAAGTCAAGATGAGATTCGCATCAAAGTAGAATTATCGCCAGTAATCAGAGGAACTGTTTTTTCAGAAGTTAGAATGGAAGTTGTTGAAGAAGTGGAAAGAGAATTTGGATATGTAGAAATGCAAGTAGCTTCGCTTCCAGATTTATATGCGGGTAAACTATGCGCAGCTCTAGACAGACAACATCCAAGAGATTTATTTGATGTAAAATTTCTCCTCGAAAACGAAGGTTTAACGGACAATTTACGAAAAACATTCTTAATATTTCTAATAAGTCATCAACGACCAATGTCAGAACTTTTGGCTCCAAATCGAAAAGATATTAGCGAAATCTACAAAACCGAGTTCAAACAAATGGCTGAAGTTGATGTACCTTTAGAACAATTGGAAGAAGCTAGAGAAAATCTAATTTATCAAATCAATTCAGAAATGACTGACAATGAAAAGAAATTTCTTTTGTCTTTCAAAAACAAAACTCCTGATTGGGGTTTACTAGAAATGGAAAATAGTATAGTAATTGCTAATCTTCCTTCGGTACTTTGGAAAATGATAAATCTTGAAAAAATGCCTCCTCATAAACACAAAGAAGCGTATAATAAGTTACAAAACATTTTATTTCCAGCACATTCTATAATACCATAAATAGAGCATTATAATTCACTTGAATTTTCTTTAAAATAAACTATTTGAATAACCTAAATTATGCCATCAAGCCCAATAAATAACATCCAACTATTCAAATCTGTTTTTAGAGGAAGAGAAGATGTGTTTGCTGTTCGTTGGGAAAAAGGGAATAAATGCGGTTATATGCCAGCCTATTTCTATGACCCATATCGATATCGGGCACATAAAATGAATGGTGGAACTTTTCAAAATTATGCTGATAAAGAATATTTGCCTTTCACTGAAAAGGAAATTGAAAAACACCTCAATGGCGAACAACATATTGGTGTTTATCCTTTGCTTAAAGACAATACTTCCTGGTTTATTGTCGCTGATTTTGACAAAGTAGAATGGGTTGATGATTGCAAAAAGTTTATAGCTGCTTGTAATGAAAAAGGAATTTCTGCTTATTTGGAACGTTCTCGATCTGGTAAAGGGGGACACGTCTGGATATTTTTTGAACAACCTTATCCTGCTATAAAAAGTAGAAAGCTTTTCATTTCAATTTTAGAGCAAACAGGAGTTTTCTCTTTGTTTGACAAAAGTTCCAGTTTTGACCGAATGTTTCCCAATCAAGATTTTCTTTCTGGGAAAGGATTTGGAAATTTGATAGCACTTCCTTTGTATAAGAAAACCTATGAACAAGGAAACAGTTGTTTTATTGATATTGAAAGCCTAGAACCTATTCAAAATCAATGGGATTTTATAAAGAATATTCAAAGAATTTCGACAATGAAATTGGATGAATTACACCAAATTCATAATACACAACAAAATATTTCTGCTTCGATTGTACCAAAATTATGCAATGAAAAATTAACCATAAGATTGGCAAATGTTGTTAAAATTAATCGCAATGCCATTTCAACGTCGCTAATCAATTTTCTAAAAGAAGAATTGAATTTTCTGAATACCCCATTTTTAATAAAAAAGAAGATGGGTAAAAGTCCTTATGGAACAGAGCGATATTTCAAATTGGTCGAAGAAATAGAAAATGAAGTCATTATTCCTAGAGGTTTTATTGGAAAGATAATTAGATTTTGTAGAGAAAATAATATTGAATATAATTTTAGTGATGAAAGAAAAAAACTAAAGGAAGTTTCTTTTTTACTAAATGCACAACTCCAAGAACATCAACAAATAGTCATCGACACGATTACAAAGAAAGACTTAGGAGTAATTGTTGCACCTCCCGGTTCTGGAAAAACTATCGTTGGTCTAAAAATTATTACAGAAAAAAAACAACCCGCTTTAATCATAACACATCGCAAACAAATTGCTGACCAATGGATAGAACGAATTGAAACTTTTCTAGGAATTCCAAAAAATGAGATTGGAAAAATTGGTCAAGGAAAAACCAAAATCGGAAAGCAAATAACAATTGCTATGATTCAAAGTCTATCAAAAGAATTGGAGAAACCAGATGGCATAAAACTTTTGAATGCTTTTGGAACTATAATTTTGGACGAATGCCATCATATTCCAGCGGAAACATTCAGAAATACAATTTCAAAATTACAAACCTATTATTTGTATGGGTTGACGGCAACTCCATTCCGAAAATACAATGATAGTAAATTGATTTTTATTCATTTAGGCGAAGTGATTTCCGAAATAAAATCTAACGAAATAAGCACC
>DMHA01000326.1:8174-9695 GCA_003449615.1 Flavobacterium sp. | reverse complement strand
CGGCTAAAACTACACTTATGCTTCCCATATAAGCTGGTGAATTTTTGAAATCCATTCTTTCTGTAAGAAAAAGACTAATTTCATAATCGGGATTCATACTGATATAGATTCTTCTAAAAATTTTTAAAACTAGTGTATTGTTGTAAATTATAGAAGTGTTGCTTTGTTCCACTCCCATAAATTTGGAATTTTTATATTCCTTTTCTTCTAGTTTTTCTCCTTTGTGAAACTTTACAATGGAATTTGATTTCTCTTTTGAACTGACAATTTTATCAAATAATAATTTTTTGAAATCTTCCTGATGCAGTGCATCTACAAGGAATCCAGTTTTTCCGTTCATAATTACAGGAGCAATTATGGTGTTGGTATCTAGCTTATCCTTAGGCATAAAAGCAATAGGCATAAAATAATGCTGATAAAAAGCTTCTTTGAAATTGACTTCCAGTAAAACTCCAAAAAAGGTATTCGTTTTTGAGGAAATTTTAAAAAAGTCAACTACTTCTATATATTTTAAGGTACTAGCTTTGCCACCATACCAGCGTTTATTGATGATATATTTCTCAAGAATATCAGAAGAAAAGACTTGTACAAATTCTTTGTCGTCAAAAGCATTTTCCCAATCTGTTTTGAAAACAAATGGATTTTGAAAATCATCATCGTTCATCTTGAAATATTTTATCGTTCAACTTTAAACAAATGGAATGGCAAATCAGGAGTTATCTCAACAAAATTCCATTCTTTGTACCAAGTGTAACTATTTCCGGTTATCAAATCGGTAATTTTTAGCGGCAGCTTACTCAATAATTCATGAGGAAGAAGTACCATAGCTTGAGTAGTATAATTAGAATCGAGACTTGCAATCATAAGCGTTTCGTCATTTTTTTCGTCATCAAATTTATAATATGCCATTACTTTATCATTGTTTGTTGCACAAAAAATAATATTATTGGTTTGTTGTAACGAAGCGTTTTCTTTTCTGATATTGTTTATTCTACTTATTAATGTGGTAATTTTATTTTGCTTTTCCCAATCCCATCTGAAAAATTCATATTTTTCTGAATTCAAATATTCTTCTTTTCCGGGAGCCAATGGAGTTGAAATTTGATATTCAAAAACAGGCCCATAAATTCCTACACTTGAACTTAAAGTAGCTGCCAAAAAATACCGTTGAAGGTGAATGGATTCGTTTCCGTGCTGCAAATGTCCTGGATTAATATCGGGAGTGTTGGGCCAAAAGTTGGGACGATAATATTCTTTTTGCTCAGATTTGGTTAATTCTTCAACATAATTTGTAAGTTCTTGCTTGGAGCTTCGCCAGGTAAAATAAGTATAAGATTGCGTAAATCCTTGTTTTGCCAATTCGTCCATGATTTTTGGTGCTGTAAAGGCTTCGGCCAAAAACAAAACATCGGGATGTTTTTTCTTGATTTCGCCAATCAACCAGCCCCAGAAAAAGAAGGGTTTGGTGTGGGGATTATCCACTCTAAAAATCTTAACATCACATTCTTCAATCCAAAATAA
>DMHA01000326.1:7859-8074 GCA_003449615.1 Flavobacterium sp. | reverse complement strand
TAAATGGGTTGAATGTCTTGGTATTTCTTAGGAGGATTTTCGGCATATTGCACCGTTCCATCAGGACGCCACTTGAACCATTGCGGAAAATTTTTCACATAAGGGTGATCGGGAGCGGCTTGCAAAGCATAATCCATAGCGACTTCAATTCCTAATTCTTTGGCTTTTTGAACCAAAGATTTAAAATCTTCGATAGTTCCCAATTCAGGATGTGT
>DMHA01000326.1:3483-7743 GCA_003449615.1 Flavobacterium sp. | reverse complement strand
TCGGCATTTGTAGCATTATTTTTTCCTTTTCGATTCACTTCTCCTATTGGGTGAATAGGCGGAAAATATAAAGTGTCAAAACCCATCGAGGCTACCCTTGGCAACAATCTTTCGCAATCTTTAAAGGTGCCGTGTTTTCCTTCTTCGGAAGATGCTGAACGAGGAAAAAACTCATACCAAGTACTGAACAAGGCTTTTTTTCTATCGACATAAACTCTTAAATCTGATGATTTATTGGCTAAAAATCGCTTTGGGTGTTTTTTAAAAATGTGATGCAAATGTTCAGAAGTAGCTTCTCGAATGGCATTTTCATATTCACTTTCGGTAGTAAAATAATAAACCAAGGTATTCAAATAGTCTTTTTCGTTGGAATCCACCTCGTCCAAAATAGCTCTAACATAGTCTGCTCCTTCTAATAATTCAGATTTTACGTATTGATTGTCCTGAATTTTTCGAAGAATTCCGTGTTGCCAATTCAAGGCATAATCTACCCAACCTTCGACAAAATAGTTATAAAACCCTTGTTTTTCGACTTTGAAACTAGCATTCCAACTTTCGTTACCCACAGAATTCATTCGAACTTCTTGCCAATTTTTGTCTTTTTCGTGTTTGAATTTCACACAACATTGTATAACATCGTGACCGTCTGAAAACACATCGGCACTTACATTTACATTTTGATTTTCTATTCTTTTTATAGGATTAACACCACAGTCAAGTTGTGGTTTTATGTTTTCGATTACTATTCGAGTTTGATTCTGCATCTTTATTTTTTAAAATTCTACTAAATTTTAGGACAATTAACTTTTTTAATTGAGGGGGATTTTTATTTTATGGTAAAATTATTTGGAATTAATGCACCTTTTTTCACAACCACAATTCCTTCTTTTATCATATATAATTCGTTAGAATCATCTTCTAAATGTTTGCCTCCATTGATATGCACATCATTTCCAATTCTACAATTTTTATCAACAATGGCATTATTTATGAAACATCTTTCGCCAATTCCAATGAGTTGTTTGTTGTTTTTCAAATCTTTGTTCATGTCTTCGATACTTTGATAGAAATCATTACCCATTATATAGGAATTTTGAATCACAGAATCGCTACCAATTCTAGAGCGATTTCCAATAACAGAGCGAGAAATTTGTTTGGCATTGATAATACAACCATCAGAAATTAATGATTTATCGATACTCGTTTTTTTGAATTTTGTTGGCGGTAATAATCTTGGGCGAGTAAAAATTTTATTGTTATCATCGAATAAATTAAAATGTGGTACATCATCGGTTAGGCCAATATTGGCTTCAAAAAAGGATTCGATATTTCCAATATCTGTCCAATATCCTTCATATTGAAAACTAAATATTCTTTTGTGTCCAACTGCTTGCGGAATAATTTCTTTTCCAAAATCTTTAGTACTGGAATCTGACATCACATCCAATAAGAATTGTCTATTGAAAATATAAATTCCCATCGATGCCAAATAGAGTTTGCCTTCACTTTTCATTTGCTCGCTCACTTCCGATTCCCATTGGGGTAATAATTCTTTGGCTGGTTTCTCGATAAAAGCATCAATAAAGCTATCGGAATTGGTCTTTAGAATTCCAAATTCAGGAGCATCTTTAGCATTTACAGGCAAAGTGGCAATAGAAATATCAGCTTCATTTTTAATATGATCTTCAATCATTTCATTCAAATCCATTTGATATAATTGATCGCCAGAAAGAATCATGGCATAGTCAAAATCATGATTCAAGAAATGAGGCATACATTGTCTAACGGCATCGGCTGTACCTTGAAACCATCTTGGATTGTCGGGGGTTTGTTCTGCAGCTAAAATATCTACAAAAGCATGACTAAAAATACTAAAATGATAGGTGTTTTTGATATGTGCATTCAAAGAAGCCGAATTGAATTGTGTCAATACAAAAATTCTATTTATCTCGGAATTCATACAGTTTGAGATTGGAATATCGACCAGTCGGTACTTTCCTCCAATTGGAACAGCTGGTTTTGAACGGGATTCTGTTAATGGGAATAATCTTGATCCTTGCCCACCACCTAGAATAATTGCGATAACATTTTTCTTTTTTGGTTTCATCTTAGTTAGTTATTAAATGGTACATTTCTATATATAGTTGACAAACTCTCTCTCAAAAGTGGTCAATATTGATTGTGTCATTTTATTTAGACTTTATTTGTCTTTATTCAATTTGCAATTACAAAAATTATGATGAAATGTTTACTGTTTCTATTCCATTTTTTTTCATATTCAATATTTGCTTAAAAGATTACGAATATAACAATTTAGATATTAAAAATCTAACTATTAATATTGAATTGAATAAATGGTTAAAATTGCTACATTTAACTTTTTTAAATTTAGTAAAATTATTTATCAAATAACAAAACAAGTGAAAAATTATTAAAATGCCAAAAAAAACTTTAAATCATAAACAATCATTAAAAATTCCTAAACTTATACTGCTATTTAGTAAAGTTATTGCTTCAATTTCGCCAAAATTATCAGTTTTATTTTCGGCAAAATTATTCACAACTCCCATAAAACACAAAACTCCTAAAAGAGAATTGGAGATGGAAAGCAAAAGCATTCAAAAATTAATTGAAATCCCTTCAATAAATAAAAAAGTTATGGTCTATGAATATGGAAAAAGTGATCAAAAAATCTTATTGTCGCACGGATGGTCTGGAAGAGGAACACATCTTTTCAAAATTGCAGAAGAGTTATTAAAAGCTGGATTTTCAACACTTAGTTTTGATGCTCCAGCACACGGAAAATCGCCTGGAAGAACCACTATAATGTCTGAATTTGTGGAAACTATATTGGAAATGGAAAAACAGTTTGGTCCTTTTGAGGCCGCTGTGGGACATTCTTTAGGGGGAATGTCGTTATTGAATGCCACCCAAAAAGGTTTAGCAATTCATTCTTTGGTTATTATTGGAAGCGGGAATATTGTTCAAGATATATTAGACGATTTTGTAAAGAAATTAGAATTGAATCCTAACACAAGTACCAAAATGCGTTTGTATTTTGAGAAAAAATACAAGGTTGAAATGGATGATTATTCTGCTTACAGAGCGGCAATGGAAGTATCAATACCCGTTTTAGTCATTCACGATAAAAACGATTTTGAAGTTCCAGTTGAAGCGGCAAATCACATTCACAAACACCTAAAAAACGGAAAATTATTTGTAACCGAAGGATTAGGCCATCGCAAAATTCTTGGAAATGCTGAGGTTATTGAAAAAGTGATTGAGTTTGTGCAACAAAAAAATGTTTTTTAAAAATGTTTTTTTGAGGTTGGGTTTAGTCAACAAAGCTATTACTTTCTGCTTCTCAATTTTCTAGCTAAAAGTGTGTTTTTCAACAACATTGCAATCGTCATTGGTCCCACGCCACCTGGAACTGGAGTAATGAATGACGCTTTTTTGCTGACTTCATCAAAATCGACATCGCCAGTAATAATATAGCCTTTGGGGTGTGAAGTGTCTTCAACTCTAGTAATTCCCACATCTATTACAACAACTCCCTCTTTGACCATATTGGCTTTCAAATAATTGGGAACACCCAAAGCGGTGATGATAATATCGGCATTTTTGGTATATTCTTCAATATTTTTGGTTCGGCTGTGAGTGAGTGTTACGGTTGAATCGCCTGGATAACCCTTGCGACTCATCAAAATGCTCATTGGGCGACCTACAATGTGGCTACGTCCAATAACAACAGTATGTTTTTCTGAAGTTTCTACTTTGTATCGTTCCAATAATTCCATTATTCCATAAGGAGTGGCGGGCAAAAAGGTTTCCATTTCCAAGGCCATTTTACCAAAATTGGTAGGATGAAAACCATCCACATCTTTTTCGGGATCTATAGCCATTAGGATCTTTTGCTCGTCAATGTGTTTAGGCAAAGGCAATTGAACAATGTAGCCATCAAGGTTTTCATCTTCGTTGAGTTCATTGATTTTGTCTAACAATTCCTCTTCAGAAATATTTTCAGGCAAAGCCACCAAAGTGGATTCAAAACCTATTTGCTGACACGATTTTACTTTGCTCCCTACATAAGTCAAACTCGCACCGTTTGTACCCACAATAACAGCCGCCAAATGAGGTACTTTTTGCCCGTCGTCTTTCATTTTTTGAACCTCTAAAGCAATTTCGTTTTTAATGTCTTCCGATGTTTTTTTTCCGTCTAATAGTTGCATAGGAGTTTAGATTTTAGATTTCAGATTT
>DMHA01000326.1:0-3368 GCA_003449615.1 Flavobacterium sp. | reverse complement strand
GATTTCAGATTTCAGATTTTAGAGTTTGTGATTTTTAACTTTTAATTTTTAATTTTTAACTTTTAATTTATTGTAGTTTTCTATATATTTTTAGTTCACATCCTTAAACTGGCGCATCCAACTTTCGATAGAGAGCAAACTCCATATTGTGTAGGAAGCATCTACTTTGCCTTTTTTGTTGTTTTCTATCAGTTGTTGTATGTTTTCGTGAGAGAATAATCCACGTTTTTCTGTATTTTCTTTAGACAAATAATTTTGTATAGTGGCATCCATATCTTGGGTTATCCACTGTCGAACTGGAGCGCCAAAACCTGATTTTGGTCTATAAATAACTTCGTGAGGCAAGTATTTCTCCATTACTTTTTTCAAGATATATTTGGTGGTCAAGCCTTTCAATTTTAGATGCGTTGGAATAGTACAGCTAAATTCTACCAATTCTTTGTCTAAAAAGGGCACTCGAACTTCAACGCCATGAGCCATACTCATTTTGTCGGTGTAATTGAGATTGTGATCTATTAGAAAAAATTTCATTTCGAGATACAACATTTTGTTGAGTAAGTCTTTTTCGTTTGGAATATTCTTAAAATAGTTTTTCAACAATTGCAAAGGATTGTAATTTTTTACTTGATTTTGATATTGATTAGAAAATAAGTCGTTTACGATTTCTTTGTCTATCCACGAAAAATAGCCCACTAATCGATCGTCTTGCGATAAATGAATGTTATTGCTCAGTTTTCTGGCACGTCTAAAAAGGGCTTTATTGGCTGGCAATAAATGAATGGTATTTCGAATAATTTTTCTTAAAAATAAAGGAATATAATTGATGTATTTTTCAATTCGCAATGCTTGATGACGGCGGTAGCCTGAAAACAAATCGTCGCCAGCTGTGCCTCCCAAAAGCACTATATTTCCATCTTTTCGAGCTTGTTCGCAAATTTGCAAAACGCTTAATGGTGCTGGATCGGCTTGTGGCTCGTCGAGATGATAAATCATTTTGTCAAAATCTTTTACAATATCAACAGTCGATTCCACTTCGATTAAATTTACCTCTAAATGCTTGGCCACCAAACGAGCATAATGTAAATCGTTGGTAAATCCTTCGTCCATATCTTCGCCGTCGTTGGTTTTTATGGTATAGCAATTGAAATTTTTAGTGGGATGCAATTTTTTGGCCATTGCCACAATTCCACTAGAATCAAGACCTCCCGAAAGAAAAAAACCAACCGGAACATCCGATAACATTTGTCTATCGACTGCTTTTAGCAACTTTTGTTCTAAATCGTCAATTAATTCTTGTTCGGTTTTGGCACTCACTTTTCCATCAAACGGAATATCATAATATTTTTCAATTTTATAATTTTGATAGTCGCCTATTTTCAATTTCATAAAATGGCCTGGCAATAATTTCAACACTTTTTTAAAGGGTGTTTTTTCGGCAGTAGAATATAAAAAAGTAAGATAATTTGCTAGGGCTTCTGGGTCAATTTCTTTGTCAATTGGAAAAGGCAAAATCGATTTTATTTCGGAACTGAACCAAAACAAATTGGTATCGGAATAATAATATAAAGGCTTTACGCCAAACTGATCTCGAGCAATAAATAGCTCATTAGTTTTGATATTGAAAATGGAAAACGCAAAAATCCCGTTCATCCTATTCAATATTTCGCTTCCAAATTCGATAAAACCATAAAGCAAAGTTTCGGTATCCGACTGGGATTTAAATGTGTATTTCGATTCTAATTGAACTCTTATATCCTGATGATTATAAATTTCGCCATTAAAAATTAGTACATAATTCCCACATTGACTTATCATAGGTTGGTGGCCGTTTTCGGTCAAATCTTGAATCGCCAAACGACGATGCCCCAAACCTAAAGTATTGTGAATGAACGTTCCAGATGAATCAGGGCCACGATGTTTTAGGGTGTCTAAAGAAACGTTCAGATGGTTTGAAACTTCATTTTGTATTATTCCTAGAATTCCGCACATATTTTTTTTATGTTATTTTTTATACTCATTTCCGATTTTTACCAAATAATCAAAAGTGTTTTTTGAGCAATTTTGCCAAGAATAGACCAATGTTTTGGTATAGGATTTTTGAGCCAATTGCGTTCTTAAATTATGATTTTCAAATATTGTAACTATGGCTTTTTTTATTTCGGGAATATTTCGAGGGTCAAAATACAAACCTCCATCTTCCAAAACTTCTTTCATCGGCCCAGAATTTGAGGAAATTATAGGCAAACCAGCACTCATGGCTTCGATTAGAATAATGGGCATATTTTCGCAAGAAGAACCAAAAATAAAAGCATCCGAATTGTGGTAATGGGCAATTAAATCTTGGTGTGGCAAACCTGCGATATATTCGATACAATCTTTTGAATTGGGATATTTTGCAAGAACTTTTTCGACTTTTTCAAAACTATCCAAAATACTTCCAATTAGTTTAACTTTTACAGGAAACCCTTCCTGATGCAATTGGCAAACGGCTTCGGCAATTTTCCATTGCTGTTTATAAATGGTGATGTAAGAAACATACAAAAATTCAAAAAGATTTTGATGGGTATAATTTTCTTTTTCCTTTTGAATTCGAGGCTTTTGTTGAAAGGCTGGGCTAACTCCGTGTGGAATAATTATGGTTTTATCTGGATTGATTTTAATTTTATTCGAAATATAATTTTTGGCATATTGAGTCAAAAAAATCAAACCGTTAGCTTTTTTAAATGAAAATGATTGGGTAAAAAAAAGGATGCCCAAACGAACTTTCATCATGAAATTATAGTGTTTGGATTCATCAAATTCAAATGGTAACATGTTTTGAGACATGGTAACAAATGGTCTGAAAGGGCTAATAAAGGTGCTTCCAGGAGCAAAAATCACTTGGCAATTTTTAGCCTTGGCTTCGTTTTTTAATTTTAAAAACTGAAATAAAAAGGTAAATAAAGTAGATTTATTCAGGTAAGAATGAGTTGTTTTTTCAATGAAAGGAGCATCGGTAATTTGGTTTAGTGTGGATTGACTCGCCCAAACAATTATTTTAGAAAATCCAGATTCAGTTGGATTGGCAAATTGAAGAATGGCATTAAGATGTGTTAATCCCCCACCAAACCGAATATTTGAAGCGTCGATACCAATTATCATAAATACTTTTTCTGCAAAAATACGGCGATAATTTGTAAAATAATAAAAATCTATTCAGACCTAACAAAAATTTGACACAGATTACACAGATTAACACAGATTAAAGAATATAAAGAAGTCAAATTTCACAAAAGAATAATTCCACTTTGCGAAAAATCTGTATAATCTGCAATCTGCAATCTGTAATCTGTATCTGTAATCTGTATTCTGTAATCTGTAATCTGCAA
>DMHA01000397.1 GCA_003449615.1 Flavobacterium sp. | reverse complement strand
TTGCCACAACAAACCAATTTCCTCCATTAATGGAATTACTATTTCATAAAAAACCTCCCGAAAGCTTTTTTCCGAAAGTAAGCTGTTGTAAGTGTTGAAAAATAAAGCCTGATCAAAATTAATCATTGCCATTTTAAAGGCATTTATAGCGTGGTTTTTGGTGCTCTTTTCGGAAATTATTTCTCGAACAAGCGACTCAATTTTTTCAGTTGAATGTTCTGCAATTCTTGATATTTTATATCCATAATTATTTAACAAAACAACATTTAGTAATTTTTGCAAACTCTGCAAATCATAATTCCTGATATTAGTATCAGAACGCATAGGCTGAAGGACATTGTATCTTTTTTCCCAAATTCTAATCGTATGCGCTTTTATCCCTGATAAGTTTTCAAGGTCTTTTATACTAAAAACGGATTTGATATTGTATGTATTGTTTATCATTTATGTAAATTTGATAAACAAATATATAAAAATATTTTTTGATTGTAACAAAAAAAAATAAAGCCAAAATAAAATGGAATAAAATTTAAAAACTATAACTAAATGAAATAGATTGCCCGAACTTTAACCTTTTTAAAATATAATAAAACGACAAACACAGATAGCATTGGATTTATTGGAGTGACCATTTTATTGGTTGCTTACTTACTAAATGGGGATTTTTTAGATAGTTTTAATTTTTGCTCCAAAAAGCAAAAATAAAATACTGTTCATTTTATCTCCCACCGTTTTTCTGAGGATGGAAAATGCTTTTGTAATATGAGCTTCGACTGATTTTATGGAAACATTCAAAAACTCGGCTATTTCAATATTAGTAAGTCCGTCTTGTCGGCTCAGAATAAATGTTTGTTTGCATTTTGGTGGTAAATTTTCGATCTCTTTTTTTACCAATTTTATTAATCTCTCTAGCGAATTTTCATCCTCATCTTCAGTAATTTCACTCAAAACATCATAATGTTTTTTTTCGAGAGATAACAAATGTTTTTCTTTTCGATATTGGTCAATAAACTCATTGTAAACCGATTTATACAAATAGCTTTTAATTACAAGCTCATCTTTTAGATTTGATTTTTTCTTCCAAATTGACAAAAAAACGTTTTGAACAATATCCTCAGACAAATCATGGTCTTTGGTCAGACTAAAAGCATAAACACAAAGTTTGTGGTGGTATTGGTTTACCAAAAAAGTATAGGCTTTTTCATCTCCTTTTTTTAAAGCATCTATTAAGTCTATGTCTTTTATAAAATTGGTGTCCATTTCAGAAATTGATAATTAATGATAATTATTTATGCGAAAATAAAAAAAATGTTGTTGCAAAGTTAGGGTTATGCAAAAAGGAAACGTTTTAGTAATATATAGTTAAAATATGGAATCAAATAAAATAGAGAATATCATCGTAAAATACCTAAGCAATCAAGCTAGTTTTTCGGACTTGGATGAATTAGAGAAATGGGTTGAAGATCCTAAAAATGAAAAATTGTTCCAATCATATATTAGAACAAATTATGCAGTTGATTACAACCTGAAAAAATTCGATTCAGAAAAAATCAAGACGATGCTTTCAAACCAAATTGCACAAGAGCAGAAAGTTTTCAGACTTAAAAAAATCCGTCAAAGATTGCTTTACGGAGCTGCTGCAACCCTAATTATTGGTGTTTTATCGGTAAATTTTTTCTTTAAGGATTCGCTCTTTAACACTCCAACAGAAAATGCTCCAATAGTAGTAAATAATAAAATTGAAATTGGCACAGACAAAGCCACTTTGACCTTGGAAGACGGTTCAGTTATAGCCCTTCAAAAAGGAAATAATTTTCAAACAAAAACCGCTCAGAGTAACGGGGAGAAAATTACTTATAATGTTGGAAAACAAAATTCATCTAAAATTGCCTTCAATTACCTCACAATTCCAAGAGGCGGTCAATTTCATTTAGTGCTTTCTGACGGCACTGAGGTTTGGTTAAATTCAGAAACCCAATTAAAATATCCAGTTTCCTTTCAGGAAGGAAAAACAAGACAAGTGGAATTAGTATATGGCGAAGCTTATTTTGATGTTTCATCTAGCACCAAACACAAAGGTTCTAAGTTTAAAGTTTTGAATCAATCGCAAGAAGTAGAGGTAGTTGGAACAGAGTTTAACATTAAAGCTTATAGAGATGAGACCAATATTTATACAACATTAGTAGAGGGCAAAGTAGTTATAAGTAATCAAGGGAAAAATCGAATATTAAAACCTAGAGAACAATCAAATCTCAATCTTCAGGACAAAACCATAGCAATATCTAAAGTTGATGTTTATAATGAAATATCTTGGAAAGATGGCGTTTTTAGTTTTCGTAAAAAACCACTTGGAGAGATTATGAAAGTTTTGTCTCGTTGGTATGACGTTGAAGTGCAGTTTGAGAATCAAGATTTAAAGAAAGTTGGGTTCAATGGAGTATTAGGCAAGGAGCAAAAATTAGAAGATATTTTGAAAATAATTAAAAAATTTAAAGTGATAAAAGAATATGAAATTAAAAACAAAAAAGTAATACTAAAATAAAAAAGGAAGCGAAGCCAAACATTTTGCGGTGATAGGACTTCGCCCCTATTAATGAATTAATTAAACAAATGTCCAACTAACACATTGCAAATTTATGAAAATTAAATTAATTAAAGTGCGCTCCCTAGTCGGGGAACGACTCCTATTTATTATGAAAACATTTATATTCTTATTCTGTACAACCGTTTTTAGTTTCACAACAGAAAAATCATTTTCTCAAGATAAAATAAAAATAGATGCCGACAAAATAGTAACAGTTGACGAGGTATTTAATATTATTCAAAGTCAAACCAATTTTCGTTTTTTGTATCCAGATAATTTATTTGAGAATGCTTCGAAAGTACAATTGAGAAAGGGTACAATTGAAGTTTCTAAATTGTTGGAGCGAAGTTTTTCTGAAAGTAAAAGCAATGTCAAGTTCAAATTTTTTGAAAAGAACACCATAGTGGTGGAAGAAATTGAGCTTATTTCAAAGCCAAAAACAGAAAAACCTCAACAACCCATTCAAATATCAGGCAAGGTAACAGACAAGGACGGTCAGCCAATACCGGGTGTAAATCTGCTTGAAAAAGGAGTGTTAAACGGAACACAAACCGATTTTGATGGAAAATTCATCATGTCAGTTTCCAATAAAAATGCAATATTAGTAGTTTCCTATTTGGGATTTACAACCCAAGAAGTCCCTCTTAATGGACAAACCTCAATTGCTGTTACACTAATTGAAAGCACAACGACTCTTAGTGAAATTGTAGTAATTGGTTATGGTTCGCAAAAGAAAGCCAAAATTTCTGGATCTATAGCTACGGTATCAATAAGTGAACTACAAGATTTTCCTGTATCAAATTTTGATCAGGCTTTAGCTGGAAAATTAGCTGGCGTACAGATTTTACAAACCACAGGAGAGCCAGGAAGAGAATTATCTATTAAAGTGAGAGGAACAAAAACCCTAACAGCTGGTGCAAGCCCACTGTATGTAATTGATGGTGTTCCAATAGAAACTGGTGATCGAGCCACCGAAGCTGTAAATATGGAGGATATTGAATCAATCCAAGTTTTAAAGGATGCGGCATCGGCTGCTATATATGGTTCTAGAGGGAGTAATGGTATTGTTATTATAACCACAAAGAAAGGTAAGAATGGTGTTATGAAAGTGAATCTTGATCATTCTACAGGTATCCAAAATGTATCGAAAAAAATAGATATGATGGATGCTTATCAATATGCTCAACTATCTAAAGATGGCCATGATGCGGCTTATTTACAAGAAATACCAACAGGAACTGCAGACGACCCTAATGGTTTAAGACCGGTAGGTTATCATAAAATACCAGAAGAATTATTACCCTATTTAAATGGCGTGCAAGGACTTACAAATACCGATTGGCAGGACGAAATATTTAGACCCGCTGTTATTCAGCGTTATAATTTATCAGTAAGTGGTGGTAACGATCAATGGAACTATTTTGTTTCTACAAATCATTCTTTTCAAGAAGGGATTGTTATTGAATCTGATTACAAGAAGACAGGTTTACGGGCAAATGTATCCGTAAATTCTGGAAAATTTAAAATTGGAGTAAATACAAGTTCAACTTACACTTTTGAAAATAGAGTAAATGCTTCTGGACCCTATACTGATGACGGAATTGTTGCTTCAGCCCTAGGAATGTCGCCAACCTGGTCGGTATATAAACCCGATGGCAGTTACAATTTTGATGGAAATGGATTGTGGAGAATAGGAACAGACTATCAACACAATGAGATTTTAAATCCTGTTGCCGTAGCCAAAGAAATTCAAAATGAAGTAGAACATTATAATGTATTAGCCAATTTATTTGTAGAATATGAAATGATTAAAGATTTAAAATTAAAAACATCTCTTGCAGCTAATTACAATAATTATCAGAATGAATATTTTGAGCCCTCAATAATAGAAAAAAGGGGTTTACAAAATTATGGTCAATTAGACAATAATAATGCTTCCTTAAGCACCACTACCATTTATAAATGGACTTTTGAAAACACCATTAATTATAATAAAAAAGTAGGCTTGCACAATTTTGATATTTTAGGTGGGATGACTGCAGAAAAGTCCAGTTCAAGAAATCAAAGAATCACTAATTTTTTGCCCCCATCAATACCTGGTTCAAATGCCACCCAAATTATAAATGCTGGTAATGCTGACATAGATTATGGAGACCTTACTGATCCAAATGATGATAGGTCAATCATTTCGGTAAACGCAACTTCTGGTTTAGATGAATGGTCATTATTTTCATTATTAGCTCGTTTTCAATATGATTATGATGGCAAATATTTATTATCGGCTTCTATTAGAAGGGATGGTTCTTCTCGTTTTGCACCCAATAGTAAATATGGGAATTTCCCTTCGGCATCTGCAGGATGGAGAATTTCTCAAGAAGAATTTTTGAAAAATAAGAATTGGATTGATGAACTAAAAATTCGAGGCAGTTATGGAGTAACTGGGAATTTTGAAATTCCAAATTATGCCTTCCTTCCATTATTAGGTGGTGAAGATTATCTGGGTGCCTCAGGATTGAAACCAAATAATATTCCAAACGATAAATTATCATGGGAAACTACAACTATGTATAATATTGGTCTTGATGCAGAACTATTCAAAAGACAATTGGGATTTTCTGTAGAATATTATAATGGAGACACTACAGATTTATTATTAAACCTTCCAGTACCTCAAACTACGGGTTTTGGTACGTTTCTACAAAATATTGGAAAAGTAAACAATAGAGGGTATGAGTTGGGTTTAAAAATAGCGCCCGATTTAGGCCAATTGAAATGGACAAGCAATTTTAACATTTCATTCAATACCAATGAAGTGTTGGAACTAGGTCCTGAGGGAACTCCAATCGAACAAATTGTAGAGGGTGTTGATAGTGCATTTTTTAGGACTGAAATCGGTCAACCAATAGGTAATTATTATTTATTGGTACAAGATGGGGTGTTTATCTCCCAAGACGAACTAAACAAATATCCCCATTTTCCCAATACAGCAGTTGGAGATTTTAGATTTGTAGATGTGGACAAAGATGGTATTCTTGATCCAATTAAAGACAGAACCATTGTGGGTAATTATGCACCCGATTTCACTTATGGATTTTCTAACTCCTTTAAATACAAAGGGTTTGATTTGAATATAGCCTATCAAGGTAGTCATGGAGGCGAGGTATTGAATTTATTAAGGAGATATAGTGCCAATAGTGAAGGTAATTTTAATAACACTACTGAAATGCTAAACCGATACCAGTCTCCAATTAATCCTGGGGATGGCAATACCAATAGAGCCAACAGAAAATCACAAGGTAATAATTCGCGTATTTCTACCTGGCATGTAGAAGACGGCTCTTACTTAAGGCTTCAAAATGTATCTTTAGGCTACTCGCTTCCTAAATCGGTTTTAGAAAAATTGAATTTTGATAAAATACGAATTTATGCCACAGGGAATAATATATACACTTGGACAAGATTTACGGGTTATAATCCAGAAGTAAATAAAAATTCAGGAACTCAGCTTACACCCGGAGTAGATTACGGAACCTACCCTTTGGCCACAACTTATTCATTAGGCATAAATTTATCATTCTAAAAACTTTAAACACATGAAAACAATAATATATATACTCAGTGTGGTATTCCTTTTGACAAGCTGTTCAAAAGACTTTTTGGAAATTGACCCTGAAGGGGATTTTAATGCCGAAAATTTTTATAAAACGGAAGGCGAATTTAATGCGGCTTTAACTGGAGCTTATGCAAAGCTACAAGGTCAAATTGATATTTATTTTGAATTAACAGAATATCGATCTGATTATTTGGATTTTGCTGCTCCCACAGCAGGGACTCAAGACAGATTTGATATAACTAAATTTCAAGATAACTCTGCAAATGTATTGATTAGAGATGCTTGGGCTAATTATATGAATGGAATATTACGTTGTAATGTCATTACAGATAATTTGCCAGCTGCTAATCTTAGTGAAAGTTTTAAAAAACAAATTGAGGGCGAAGCACGTTTTATTAGAGCTTTAACTTATTTTAATATGGTACGCTTGTGGGGAGATGTTCCTATTATACTGAGACAAGTTACTCCCCAAGAATGACTCACTATAGGAAGAAGCCCCGTCTCCGAAGTATANNGTGGGGAGATATTCCAATTATACTGAAACAAGTTACTCCCCAAGAATCACTTACTTTAGGAAGAAGCCCCATCTCGGAAGTATATAAAGTCATTGAAAATGATTTACTATTTGCGAAAGATAATCTAAAGCTAACAAATAATGGTAGAGCCACTTCTGGTGCTGCAAAAGCATTGCTAGGAAAAGTGTATTTAACTCAAAAGAAATATCCAGAAGCAATAACAGTACTATCCGAGCTTATTGGTAAATATTCATTGCAACCTAATATTGCTGATGTTTTTGATACCACAAAAAAGCAAAATAGTGAGCTTATTTTTTCAATACAATTCTACAAAGGAATTAGTACCGAAGATCATGGATTATGGTTATCTGTAAGTGATGTTACTACTACCCCATTTACTCAAAAACTACTTAACGCTTATCAATTAGCACCTGTAATAGATGCAAGAAAAGCCATGGTTGATTATAGATTAGGAGGCACTAAAAACAATATTTTCGTTCCAGGAAAATTTTACGATACACCAGTTAATACTACTAATAATAATTTTGGCAATGACTATACGATACTAAGATATGCCGATGTTTTACTAATGCTTTCTGAAGCCTTAAACGAAGAAAGTTACCAACCAGCAGGAAGTGCATTTGATTATTTAAACGATGTACGAACTAGATCTAAATTAACCCCATTAACTCCAACAAATCTTCCAGATCAAGCAAGTTTTAGAGACGCTGTGCTATACGAACGCTTTTTAGAATTTCCATTTGAAGGGCAACGTTGGTTTGATTTAATCAGAACAAATACTGCAACTAAAGAAATAAAAAGCGGCAAAGGTATAAACATTCTTCCTTATCAATTGCTATACCCAGTACCACAAACAGAGATACAAAAAATTAATAACCCATCAATATTTTATCAAAATGAAGGCTACAACTAAAATCATTCACTTGTTTCTAACAACTTCAATGTTCTTGGGTTGTTATCCCCCTGATAAATATTCTGTCAGTAGTGATCGAACTACTAGCGGAGATGCTGGTAGTACAGGAAATACAGCATTTACTCCCTCGGCATTCAACAAAAACTATGTTTTTTTGGAAAGCGATTCAAAAGTAAAAGACCGCAATTTTTATTGGACAACATTGGTTGAGAAAAACGCGACAATAAGTGCTATAATCGAAAATGATGAAGTTTTATCAGCTTATTTACAAACAGCCAAACTTCGCTTGAATACTATTGCCAACCAAAGCAATGTTACAGCAGTTGAATTTGCTACTGCTTTAAAATTTTCAGACAACGAAAAAGTAGCTCTTTCGACAGCAGTAAAAAATGTTGTTGCTAATAATGCGACCGCTTTTATTGATTTTAGTAATGCTCAAATTGCACCTTCAGGAGCTTTTAATATATTCAAAGAAGTGACCAAGGTTGACCGATTGAATCAGCTGATTGTTGACGAAATGCTTATGGGTATTAACCAAATAATTGATACCTACGCTGGGGGTATAAAGCCGCCTTCTACAACACCTTACGACCCATTAATAGATAAGCCAGATTATGATGTCAATAGTGTCGAATTAAAATTATTGTTACAGACTCTGGTTACAGATTTAAACAGTAAGAAAGATCAATATAAGCTATTTTATCAACCTTTTTTAAATTTTGCTTTAGGTGTATTAGATATTAATAAAAGAGATGAAGCTGGCAAATACTTTCCTATGGAAAATGGAGTAAACAAAGCAGTTTATGAAAATATACCAACCATCAAGTGGAGCGACTATGATTATTCTGTAATTGTGGTTTTGGGAGATTCGCCAAACAGCCCAAGTGATTTGCCCAATATTAGTCTTGGAGGTATGGCTCGTGCCGATTATGGTGTAGCATTATATAAACAAGGAAAAGCACCAATAATAGCATTTACTGGAGGTCATTTGTTTCCAATTCATACCATTTATAGTGAGGCTATCGAAATGAAAAAATATGTTATGGACAAATATGGAATTCCAGAAAATAGAATATTAGTAGATCCGCACGTAAGACATACCACATCCAATATGCGAAATATTGGCAGGTTGTTTTTCAGATATGGAATTCCCACAGATAAAAAAGCGATTGTTTCAACCACATTATCTCAAAGTAAATATGTGGCTTCAACTACTTTTATGACACGTTCGCAAAGAGAAATGGGGCATATTCCTATACAATTATACAACCGCCTTTCTGATTTTGATTTAGAATTTACTCCCAAAATAGAGGTGTTGCATTTGGATTCATCCGATCCTTTAGATCCTTAAAAAGTTAGATCGCCTTAAAAAATATAAAGCCTTAAAAAAGTAAAAAAAATGAAAAAATTAAATTTAATATATATTAAAGTTTTGGCTGTAATTTTATTATTGACAGCATGCCAAGAAGACGATTTGCCAAGAGCTAATTTTGATCTTGATATAGTATCCGTGTTTTCAGGAGAGGTTGCACATGAAAAAGTAAACCTTATTTGGCAAACACCAGCTGGCAATTTAACCCCTGAAAGTTATGTTTTAAGCTGGGCTCCTAATGGCGAAAAAATAGTTTTGGATGCGACAACAACATCTTATGAAATTAGTGGTTTAACCAATGGTACAAATTATAAGTTTACCATTCAAGCAAACTATGGCGAAGCCGGTTTTTCTGGAGTTAATCTAATTGAACTTGTGCCTAAAGACCAATTACAATGGACTTTATTGCCAGGGAATAAAATTGCCATTGCCCAATGGCAGAAACCCAATAGAACTGATATATCTGGATATACATTATCGTGGAGTCCAAACGGACAGACAATACAAATACCAGTTGGGACAAACACTTATCAAATTACTGGCTTAACCAATGGTGTTGAATATACGGTTAGTTTAAAAATTAATTATACAGGAGGAACCGCTTCAAATGAGGTTCAAGCTCTTGTGAAACCTGGGGAAATATCCGCTTATGTATTAAATGTTCCATCGCCAATGGCTACTGATTTGGTGCAATTTACCTACAACCCTGCTTATCTTCCAGGAAGTACAGCTGTTTCTTGGAGCTGGAATTTTGGAGATGGCAATACCAGTACAGCTCAAAACCCAACAAACACCTATTCAAAACCAGGTATTTACGATGTTTCGATTCAAATCAAAGACGGAAACGGAACTACATTTGACGACACCAAAAAAGTATATGTTTGGGGAGTTAAATGGGCTGTGAACTTTGGTGGACAAATTCAAAATCAATCACCAGCCATAGGAAGTGATGGCACTATTTATCTTGGGTCTCGACTAGCAGCAAGCGGGAATTTCCGTGCTATTAGACCAGATGGTACTGAAAAATGGTCTTATGCAGGTATGACTGCTTTAACGGGAGGATCAGCTTCAATTGGTTCTGACGGTACAATTTATATTGGATCAGCAGATAGAAATTTACACGCTATTAATCCAGATGGTTCTAATAAATGGAAATTTGCAACAGGTGGTGCTATTGCTTTCTCAACGCCTTCTTTCGCTAATGATGGTACAATCTACATTGGTTCTGAGGATGATAAGTTATATGCCATAAATCCAAATGGTACTCAAAAATGGGCATTTACTAAGACAGGATTTAATTTTAGATCCACCGCTTCAATTGGATCTGACGGCACTATTTATATGGGATCTGACGACAAAAATTTATATGCTATAAACCCTGACGGTACAGAAAAATGGGCTTTTGCGGCGGGAGGGATAATTCAATCTGGGGCAGCTATCCAAGCCGATGGAACTATTATAATTGGTGTAGATAGATCAGGGTCTGCAGGAGCTGTAATTGCTGTTAACCCAGATGGTACTCAAAAATGGATAAAAACAGGAGTTGGTAGAATAACCGTATGCTCTCCTGCTGTTGCAAACGGAAGAGTGTATATTGGAATGAAAGAAGGAAACAAGCTATTGGCATTGAATGCCTCAACTGGGTTTGAAATATGGTCATTTACTACGGGAGGAATCGTAAACGCTTCTCCAGCCGTAGATAAAAATGGTGTGATTTACTTTGGGTCTTATGATGATTTCGTATATGCCCTTAATCCAAATGGTACATTAAAGTATAAATTTAAAACAGGAAGCGATGTTTGGTCATCGCCAGTAATAGGTGAAGATGGGACGGTTTACATTGGCTCTTATGATTTTAAATTATATGCCTTTGAAATGTTTGCAGAAGGATTGGTAAATGATGTTTGGCCCATGTTTGCTAAAAACCCAAAACATACTAGTAGATAAACAAGAAACAAACGTTGCACTTTATAAAAAAATCTTAGCGTGAATTTTACGGTTCACGCTAAGTTAAAATTCAATTTTTATTATTTGGCATTAGAATACAAGTTTATTGAAATTACAATTTTATATATTAATTAATCTTTAAATCTCTTTATCATGAAAAAAATTACATTATTTATTTGTTTAGCAT
>DMHA01000128.1 GCA_003449615.1 Flavobacterium sp. | reverse complement strand
TGCTGTTGACACTACTGCTGTTGTTGCTGATACTACTGCTGCAGCTAAGTAATTCTAAATTACAGAAAAAATAAGCTACGCATTGCGTAGCTTTTTTTTTTGTCATAATCTGAAATTTACTCATTGCTTTATACTCGTTTGATGCTGTCCTAAAAAAATCCCAAACTCCAGTAAAATTGGAATTTGGGATTTGATTTTTGGAATTTAGAGATACCTACATTTCAAATGCTTTCTTAGGATTTCCATCACAAAGCAATGCTACTGGATTTTCTAGTGCTTCTTTCACGGCAACCAAGAAACCAACAGACTCACGACCATCGATAATTCTGTGGTCATAAGACAAAGCCACGTACATCATTGGGTGAATTTCCACTTTGCCATTGACAGCAATGGGACGCTCGATAATGTTGTGCATTCCAAGGATTCCAGATTGTGGTGGGTTGATAATTGGCGTAGATAACATACTTCCAAAAACGCCTCCGTTAGTAATGGTAAATGTTCCTCCAGTCATATCGTCAACGGTAATTTGTCCGTCTCTTGCTTTGATGGCCAATCTTTTTATCTCGGCTTCAATGCCTCGGAAAGTTAGGTTTTCAGCATTTCGAACTACAGGAACCATCAATCCTTTTGGTCCTGAAACCGCAATCGAAATATCGCAAAAATCATACGCAATCTTGTAATCGCCATCCATCATAGAGTTCACATCAGGATACAATGCTAAAGCTCTTGTAACCGCTTTGGTAAAAAACGACATATAACCTAAACCAAGTCCGCCGTGTTTGGCTTTGAATGCATCTTTGTATTCGTTGCGTAAAGTGTTGATGGGCGTCATATTCACTTCGTTGAAAGTAGTCAACATAGCGGTATCATTTTTGGCAGCCACCAATCTTTCGGCTACTTTTCGACGCAACATCGATAATTTAGTACGTTCTGAACTACGGTTTCCTCCCGTTGGAGTTCCCATAGATGGAACGGCATTTATAGCGTCATCTTTGGTAATTCTTCCGTCTTTTCCTGTTCCAACAATGTCAGAAGGCTGGATGTTTTTTTCGTCTAATATTTTTCTTGCAGCTGGTGAAGGAGTTCCCGAAGCGTAAGAAGTTGGTACTACAGGAGCAGCTACTTTTACTTCTTCTTTCTTCACTTCAACCACTTTTGCTTCATCTTTTTTAACTTCGGCAACTGGTAATGAAGCAGATGGTTTTGCAACATCTGTATCAATATGGCACACAATTGCACCAACTGCTACTGTGTCGCCTTCTTCTGCTTTCAAAGTAATAATTCCGCTGGCTTCGGCTGGCAATTCAAGGGTTGCTTTGTCCGAATCCACTTCTGCAATGGCTTGATCTTTTTCGACATAATCGCCATCTTTTACTAACCAAGTTGCAATTTCAACTTCTTTGATTGATTCCCCAGGTGATGGGACTTTCATTTCTAAAATCATCGTTTATAATTTTATATGTATTGTTATAATTATTCTATTCTAATAAATTTTCTACTGCAATATCTTCGTCAATTTCGTCCCAATGTATTCCTTCTCCGTTTCCTATGAAACGCCATTTCTGTAATTGTTTTGAAGTTGCATTTCTTAATCTTGGACACGAGCAAAGCGAACTGACGAAGTAAACCATTCTAGAGGAATTTGACAACTCTCTACCGTCTTCTAAAAAAACAATCATTTTAGCATCTGAAAATACTACATTTATCGCTTTTTTAGATTTATTTATTACTAAAGAATTCATCCCATTTTTGTATTAAAAGTTGTTGATTTTCTTCGACTAAATTACGAATTAGTTTCAAGGGCTTAACATTAAACCTGAAACTTGAAACTTGAAACAATTTTTTTTATCTAACAAAATCCTTTTCAAAAACCGTTTTAATCGCTCTTGCGTGGCGATTTTTGGATCTTGTATAACTTCCTGAAGCCGATGCCGAGGAAACTCTAAGGGAAGCCAACCTCCATTTTACTAAGTCAAAATTCATTAGCATATATCCGTAAGCTCCCATATTTTTTGGCTCTTCTTGCGCCCAAACATAATCATCGGCATTGGGATATTTGGCAATAATTGCTTTTAATTGATCCACTGGCAATGGGAATAATTGTTCGATTCTCACAACTGCAACATCTTTTCTTCCTCGGATTTCTCTTTCGGCAGTAATATCATAATAGAATTTTCCTGTACAGAAAACAAGCGTTTTAACCTCAGCTTTATTAACTGTTTCGTCATCAATGGTTTCTTGGAAACTGCCATTTTCTAATTCTTCGATACTGGAAACAACTCTTGGATCACGAAGTAAACTTTTTGGTGTAAAAACAATCAGTGGTTTTCGGAATTTAGCTTTCATTTGTCTTCTCAACAAGTGAAAGAAGTTGGCCGGAGTTGTACAATCGGCAACATACATATTTTGCCTAGCACAAAGTTGTAAAAAACGTTCCATTCGTCCTGAAGAATGCTCTGCTCCTTGACCTTCATAACCATGAGGCAACAACAAAACTATGCCATTTTGGTTGTTCCATTTGTCTTCGCCACACGAAATATATTGGTCAATCATAATTTGAGCACCGTTCGAGAAATCGCCAAATTGTGCTTCCCAAATCGTCAGTGCGTTTGGATTGGTTAGCGCATATCCATAATCAAATCCTAAAACGCCATATTCTGATAAAGGAGAATTGAAGGCGTTGAATTTTCCTTTTTTGCCTTCCAAACTATTGATTAATACTACTTCTTCTTCGGAATCTTCGACTTTTACAACAGCGTGCCTGTGCGAAAATGTTCCTCGTTCTACATCTTGTCCTGAGATACGAACGTCAAAACCTTCTCTTAGTAAAGACCCATAAGCCAAGTGTTCGGCCATTGCCCAATCTAGTTTATTGGTTTCAAAAAACATGGTTTTTCGGTCGTTGATTAATTTTTGAACTTTACTAATGAATTTTTTATCATTTGGCAAATTACATATAGCATTGGCTACAGCTGTAAGTCCTTCTTTTGGATAAGTTGTATCAACTTTGGTGAGCATTTGCGAGATTCCCGCTTTTTCAAAACCTTTCCATTCATTTTGAAGAAAAGGTGTAATTATTGTTAACTCACGTTTTCTGGATTCTTCTAAACTAACTTCCAAACCATCTTTATATTCAGTCTCTAATTCTTTCACATAAGAATCATCAATAACACTTTCTGCTAACAATTTTTCGGCATAAATATCTCTTGGGTTTTTGTGTTTGGCAATAATTTTATAAAGAATAGGTTGTGTAAATCGGGGTTCATCGCCTTCATTATGACCGTATTTTCTGTATCCCAATAAATCTATAAAAACATCCCGACCAAAATGCATTCTAAAATCCAAAGCAAATGACATAGCGTGTACAACTGCTTCGACATCGTCGGCATTGACGTGCAACACAGGAGAAAGGGTTACTTTAGCAACATCAGTGCAATAAGTCGAAGAACGAGCGTCAAGATAATTGGTGGTAAATCCCACTTGATTATTGATGACCACATGAATGGTTCCGCCTGTTTTGTAACCATCCAATTGCGACATTTGAATGATTTCATATAAAATTCCTTGTCCTGCAATTGCAGCATCTCCGTGAACAGCAATGGGCAATACTTTTGAGAAATCGTTTGGGAAATATTTGTCTTGTTGGGCTCTTGTAATTCCTTCAATAACAGCTCCAACAGTTTCTAAATGCGAAGGGTTTGGTGCTAAATTGATGTTTATTGTTTTTCCTGAACTGGTTCTTTTCTCTGCACTTAAACCTAAATGATATTTTACATCGCCATCAAAATATTCTTGATCGTTATAATCTTTTCCGTCAAATTCGCTAAAAATATCTTGGGTAGATTTTCCGAAAATATTTGCCAAAACATTCAAACGACCACGGTGGGCCATTCCCATCACAAAATGTTGAACTCCCTTTTCAGCTGCTTGTTCAATCAAGGCATCGATGGCTGGAATGATGGATTCCCCTCCTTCGAGCGAAAATCGTTTTTGTCCCACATACTTGGTGTGCAAGAAATTTTCAAAGGCAACAGCTTGGTTTAGTTTGTGCAGAATTGCTTTTTTCTTTTCAATAGAAAAATCTGGTTGATTGTCATTGTGACCAATTTTACTCTGAATCCATTTGATATCATCAGGATTTCGGATGTACATATATTCAACTCCTATAGATTGACAGTAAATTTTGTCCAAATGACTTAATATTTCAGCCAAACTACAGGGCTCAATTTTGATGATTCTGGCAGCATCAAAAACTGTTGGTAAATCAGCTTTGGAGAGTCCAAAATTCTCCAAATCTAATGTTGGCGAATAGGTTCTTCGTTTGTGAACGGGATTTGTTCTGGTAAATAAATGCCCACGACTTCTGTATGCATCAATCAATTTGATTACATTAAATTCTTTCAGCAGTTTTTCTGTTCCTGAATTATTTTCAGGCGTGGCAGTCGCTTTGATTGCTGGCTGAGCTACTTGATTTTCCGAATTATAAGTAGCCATTCCAAAGTCGAAACCTTGAAAAAAACCTCTCCAACTTGGCTCTACGCTATCTGGATTTTCTAAATATTGATCGTATAATTGGGCAAAAAATTCGGCATGAGCCGCGTTTAAGAATGAAAACCTGTCCATAATTTTATAAAATATGCATTTCTGTTAAAATAGTTTCGCAAAAGTACAATAAACCAAGTATATTTAAATTCATTTTTATGTACTTTTACTTTAATTTTTGTTAAATAAAACACAAACTTATCATGAAAAATAATCCACTTTTAATTCAAATAAAATCTATTACGATTTTGATAATGCTATTTTCTAGTCCTTTTTTGTTGGCACAACAACAGACCAATAATAATAAAAAGCAAAATGAATTTTGGGATAAAGTTCAATTTGGAGGAGGAGTAGGGCTTGGCATTGGTTCTGGATACACCGATATTTCTCTTTCGCCAAGTGCTATTTACAATTTCAACAACTATGTTGCTTTAGGACTTGGGGTTCAATATGCTTATGCAAAACAGAAAACCGATTTTGCATCCCATTTGTATGGCGGCAGTATTATTGGATTATTTACTCCGTTTGAAGAAGTTCAACTATCGGCTGAATTAGAACAGTTGCGCGTCAATGTGGACTTTGGGCCTTATAGCGGTTCTGAAAATTATTGGAATACTGGATTATTTTTAGGGGCGGGTTTTAGAACCGGCAATGTAACAGTTGGAGTTCGCTATAATGTATTGCACAACAAAAACAAAAGTGCTTATAGTGAGGCTTTTATGCCTTTTGCTAGGGTGTTTTTTTAATCATAAACCTAACAAATTAATAACATCAAACATCTAATTATCTCACTTATTTGTCTTTTTTTTGGAAAAAATCTATCACAATGAAAAATCTTTGTTTTACTGTAATTATTTTGTTTTCTATTTCAATTTTTGCTCAGAATATTTTAAAATCGGGACCAATGGTGGGTTACAGCGAAATGAAAGAAGCCGTAATTTGGTTGCAAACTGAAAAAGAAGCATCCGTTTTTATTGAATATTATAGTACCGATAAAAAGACAACTGTTTTAAGAAGCAAATCTTATCCAACAAAGAAAGAAAATGCTTTTACGTGTCACGTTTTATTAGATCAGCTACAACCAGACAAAAAATATTTTTATTCCGTTTTTATTGATAAAAAGAAAATCAATATTACTTATGAAACTTCTTTCACATCCAAAAAATTATGGCTGTGGCGTGAAAACGCACCCGATTTTTCTTTTGCTTTAGGAAGTTGTACTTATATAAACGAGGAAGCATTAGACCGACCTGGCAAAGGATACGGTTCTCATTATTCGATTTTTGAGGCCATTAATTCCAAAAACCCGGACATCATGCTTTGGATGGGAGACAATATTTATTTGAGAGAAGCCGATTGGGATACTAAAACTGGTATTTATCATCGGTATTCACATTCTCGTTCGATAAAAGAGTTACAACCCTTGTTGGCCAAAACACAAAATTATGCCATTTGGGACGATCACGATTTTGGACCCAATGACGGTGACAGAAGTTTTTACAACAAACATATTACCCAACAAGCATTCAAAGATTTTTGGGCCAATAAAACTTATGGTTTAGATAAAAATCAAAATGAAGGCACTTGTTCGACCTTTAGCTGGGCTGATGCCCATTTTTTTCTTCTGGACAATCGGTTTTTTAAGTCCCCAAATGATAGAAAAACAGGAGAAAGAACTATTTTGGGTAAGCAACAACTGGAATGGTTGATAGATGCTCTCTCCTCTTCAAAAGCAGCTTTCAAAATAATTGCCATCGGCGGACAAGTTTTGAACTCTTCCGCACGATTTGAAAATTATGAATGTTATAAAGAAGAAAAAAATTACTTACTAGAACAAATAAAAAGCAATGGAATTAAAGGCGTAATTTTCCTTAGTGGAGACCGACATTTTACGGAACTATCAAAAATATCCATTTCGGAAACTCAACACATATACGACTGGACTGTTTCGCCACTTACGTCAAGTATAGCAACATCGTACAAAGAAGACACGAATATAAATAGAGTTGAAGGCAGTTTGTTTGTCGAAAATTGTTTTGGAACTATATCATTTTCAGGAGTAAAAGAGACACGACAAATGAAATTGACTTTGTTCAATAAAGATGGAAAAGAACTATGGAATAAAGTAATTTTGAAGAAAGAGTTGGAGTAATCTTCTAATATTTATTCCTAAACCACACTTTTTGCCACTCTCTTTTCAAAATCAAAAAGGCAACATTTTCTGCAAGAATTACTAAATCCGAGCCATCGAGTTTTTTTATTTGGTCTTCCGAAACGTCTATAATGTAGAGTAGATTCAAATATTCGGCGAATTTATTTTGAATCATTCGATAGATTTTTTCGTGCAACTGAATTTTCAATTCATCGGGTGAAATGCTCTTTGGAAAATCAATTCCTTCATTGGCCAAATTAAAATCCTTATTGATTTGCTCTATTAATTTCAAATACAAAGATTCCTTTTCGGCTTCTTCGAGCAGTTGACTGGCGTTTATTGGAGCAATGAAATTCATTTTTATATTTTTAAAGGAGGTTTTTTTGATAACTATTTAGAAAATGGAATCTTTCTTTTGCCTGAAGCAAAATTATAAGCCACACCAGCGAAACTTCCCCAAGTCCAATACCATAACAATTCTGTTAATGGAATATTTCCATAAATAGTAATACCATATTTAGTTTTGGACAAAAGCCAGTATTTATCCCAAAAATCCAAAAAAATAAAATTGAAAATAATATGATAGCTCACAAACGCCATAATTAGAACTATTAAACCTGAAAATAAAGCCTCTTTCCATAAATCAGATCTTTGGATTAGCATATATATAGTGAATATTATGAGGGTAATTGAAGTGACAAAAATGGAATTATAGCCTAGATAATCAATAAATAAAAAAAATGAACCTATGCTCATTAGAATCATCAATCCAAAGATTTTCTTATTATTTATAAAAAAAGCTTCATCTGTTGTTTTAAAGAAAATATCATATACAACAACTGAAATTCCAGCAATGCTAAAACCAAAAATAAAATCTTCTGGCGAAATTGTTTTTATCCCAAAAATAGAGTGGGGTTGCCAATAATCTTTGAAATACCAATATTCAGAAATTAAACCAGCAAAGCCTCCAAACAAACTGACTTTAATTAGTTTTCGTCTAAGGTCTTTTCTAAGTGCATAAAATAAAATCCAAATTAGGAATGAAAATATCCCTGTAATTAAATAGACGTATTTATTATCCATATTTTATATTTTTTTAAACGCTCTAAAAACAGAGCTACATTATTTATTTCTACTCATTAAATTTTCTCCAAAATCTTTTAAGAGTGCTTTTTTATCGTCAGAAATTTCCAATTTTTTCAAAGTTTTAAAAGCCTTCATAGTGAAACCCTGAATGGCTTTTTGGGTAGCGGCAGAAGCTCCTGTAGAATTGAAAATTTCTTTCACGGAATTAATTTTATTTTCATTGCCCTCTATCTGTAATGAAAATAATTGGGTTAACAATTTCTTTTCTTCAGTTTTCGAAAATTCGAGTGCCTTGAGGTACAAATAGGTTTTTTTGTTTTCGATAATATCGCCACCTACTTGTTTTCCAAAAGTTTTTGGGTCGCCAAAAGCATCCAAGTAATCGTCTTGCAACTGAAATGCCAATCCCAAATTGAGACCGAAATCATAAATTAATTTGGAATTTTCTTTGGATGTTTGGGCTATAATCGCACCCATTTTCATTGCCGCAGCAACAAGAACAGCGGTTTTATATTCAATCATTTTCAAGTATTCGGGAATCGTAACATCGTTTCGTGTTTCAAAATCGACATCATATTGTTGGCCTTCGCAAACTTCGAGAGCGGTTTTGCTGAACAATTTGGCCAATTTTCGGAACGTTTTAGGGTTATAATTTTCGAAATATTGGTAGGCCAAAATCAGCATTGCATCACCCGAAAGGATTCCGGTATTGAGATCCCATTTTTCGTGCACCGTTATATTTCCTCTTCTCAAAGGTGCATCGTCCATAATATCATCGTGAACCAACGAAAAATTATGAAAAACCTCAACAGCCATTGCTGCTGGCAAAGCCAATTTATAATCCACATCAAAAATATCGGCAGTCATTAAGGTCAATACAGGACGCAAGCGTTTTCCTCCCAATTGCAGGATATAATCTATAGGTTGATATAGATTTTTTGGTTCTTTATCAAAGTTTTGACTTTCTAAATAAAGTAAAAATTGTTCCTGATATTCGCTAATGGCAAGCACTTAAATGTTTTTTTTAAATTCAAATTTAAAGCAAATTATATAAAGTAAAAAACTTCAAGCTATAAATTAATAATAAATTAAAAAAATACTTTGGAAACTATTTTGGTATTTAAAGTTTCCTAAGTACATTTGCAAACCATTTTAAGATGCTAGATTAAAGAAATGAAAGATAAAATTATAGCAAAAGCCACCGATTTATTTATGAAACTAGGTTTCAAAAGTGTCACAATGGACGATATTGCTGGAGAAATGTGCATTTCTAAGAAAACAATTTACAAATATTTTTGCAACAAAGAAATCCTTATTGCAGAAACCACCGAAATGGTTCACAAAGCAATTCATCAAAGCATTGATGCCATAGTTGCCAAAAAACACAATGCCATCGAGGAAAATTTTGAAATCAGAAAAATGTTTAAAGAAATGTTTAACTCGGCAGATACTTCTCCGGCTTATCAGTTAAAAAAGCATTATCCTGAAATCTATGACCGGGTAATGTCAAGAGAAATAAACGAATGTAACGCTGTTTTTAATCAAAATATAGTGCAAGGAATCCAACAAGGTTTGTACCGAAAAGACATTCAAATTGACACTTATGTTGGATTTTATTACAATCTGATTTTTAGCATTCACGGCAATACCAGTTCTGAAAAAGAAGCCAATGAAAAAGAATTGCAAGCCTTAGAATACCACACCAGAGCTATGGCAACCCCCGAAGGAATTATCGAATTAGAAAAACAATTACATAACTATCATCAATAATGAAAAAACTATTTTTAATCCCCTTAATCGTTTTTGCCTTGACGGCAAAAGCACAAGACACGAAGAAGAGCTTCAATTTTAGCCTCGAACAAGCCATTAGTCACGCATTGACCAATAATTATTCGGTTATCAATGCAGGAAGAGACATCGAAGCTTCCAAAGAAAAAAAATGGGAAACTACCGCTGCGGGTTTGCCACAAATTAATGCTGGAATAGATTACACCAACAATATTGTGTTGCAAAAATCAGTTGTTCCAGCGGAATTTTTTGGTGGAAATCCAGGAGAATTTACAGAAGTTGCTTTTGGAACCAAACACAATATGATGGCTCGTTCTACTTTGAGTCAATTGATTTTTGATGGTTCCTATATCGTGGCATTGCAAGCTTCAAAAACCTATTTGAAATATTATGAAAACGCCAAACAAAAAACTGATATCGAAATCAAAGAAGCCGTAATCAATGCTTATGGCAATGTTTTATTGGCACAAGAAAGCATTGCCATTCTCGAAAAAAACAAAGCCACGCTTGAAAAAACCTTGTCGGACACCAAAGCAACTTTCAAAAACGGATTGATTGAAGAAGAAAATGTAGAGCAATTGCAAATCACACTTACCTCCGTAAATAGCACTCTGAACTACAACAAAAGACTATTGGAAGTAGCTTTTAAAATGCTGAAAATCACTTTGGGAATTGACATTAATGATGATTTAAAACTTACCGATACTTTAGACCAACTCACAATTTCAAATTTAGATTTGGCTTTTGCCAAAAACGAATTTAATGTTTCGAATAATGTCAATTATCTTATGGCATTGAATTTTCAAGAACAAAGAAATTTGGAATTGAAATTGCAAAAAACGAAAGCATTACCTTCTTTAGCAGCGAATGTCAATTTTGGTTACAACGCTTTTGGCAACGAATTTCAGTTTTTTACTCCAAATCAAAGATGGCTCAATTATTCCAATGTTGGCCTAAGCCTAAATATTCCCATTTTTAGTAGTTTCGGTAGAAGTTCGAGAACCCAACAAGCCAAAATAGCCTTGGATCAAGCCAAAACTCAATTATCGGAAGCCGAACAAAAATTGAAATTACAATTTGCAGCCGCCAAAAGTGATTATGAATTTAGCATCGAAGAATATGCCACAGCAAAATCGAATTTAAGTCTCGCCGAAAGAATCGAAAGAAAACAACAAATAAAATTTACCGAAGGCTTGTCTTCAAGTTTTGATTATAATGATGCCCAAAGACAATTGTATGCCGGACAACAAAGTTATCTGAAATCGATGGTGGATGTAATTAACAAAAAAGCCGCTTTGGAAAAAATAATTAATAAATAGAAAATTGTAAAATAGTAGCAGACAAATCTAGCGCTGTGAACTAAATCCCGTAGGGATTAAATGTTGGTAGAAAATTAAATAATAATGTAAAATTTGTCCCGTAGGGACTATACAAATATGGCAAACACATACACACAAATTCACGTACATTTTGTATTTGCAGTAAAATACAGACTAGGAATGATTCAATCTGAATGGAAAGAGGAATTGTACAAATACATAACAGGAATTTCACAAAACAATAATCATAAATTATTGGCAATAAATGGAATGTCCGATCATATACATATATTGATTGGCATTAGACCTTCTCAATCTATCTCGGATTTGATGAAAGATATTAAGCAAAGTTCGTCTAAATGGATAAATGAAAATAAATTTACAAAAGCCCATTTCGAATGGCAAGAAGGATATGGCGCTTTTTCGTATAGCAAATCCCAAATCAATAATGTAATAAGATATATTCAAAATCAAGAAGAACATCACAAAACAAAAACTTTTATCGAAGAATATAAAGAAATGCTAGAAAAATTTGAAATTGAATATGACGAAAAATATATTTTTAAAGAATTAATTTAAAAGGTATAGTCCCTACGGGACAAAACCCATTCGTCAATACAAATTTCTACCAACATAAAGTTCCTACGGAACAAAAAAATAAATAAAAAATAGAACAAAGAAAATAGTTAGCTGCTATATTAAAACAACACAAAAATGACTGACACATATCCAAATCCTTGGGACTTTCATAACACGGACAAGACACTTCTTTCGTCAGACAATTTTCATAAGGTTGTTTATTACGACTTAAACGAAATTGCTATGGGAGCACCAATCGGAGGACAATGCTTTTTAGAAACGGTTGACAATAAAAAAATAAAAATACACGACTGGTGTGGTGGACCTGTTGCTTGGGAAACGGACGGAAAATTATTAGCAATCCCTATTTGGACACGAAAATTTTTAAAAGGAACTGTTCAACAAATAGGCATTTTAGACACAAGAACAATGGAACTTAAATTATTCACAAAGACATTTAGGGTTCTTGACTTCCGTTCATTTGACAAGACGACAATTTATGGTTACGACAGCCCGATACACAAGACAACAACAGTAACTTTTGACATTGAAAACGAGAAAATTGATACAATAATTAAACTAACGAAGTGAAAAATACAGCAGCTAACAAAGAAAATAGAATAAAGAAAATAGAATAAAGAAAAT
>DMHA01000086.1:211-5518 GCA_003449615.1 Flavobacterium sp. | reverse complement strand
TCTACTACTGATAATTCTTCAGGGATAAAACCATTTGCATCTGCATCGTCTTCGTTTGCAGTATAACTAAATATTGTCGCTACTTTTAAATTGTGCTGACCTGCTAACTTCTTTTGTTGTAGAATGTCGTAATACTTAATTAACGTATCAACACTACTTACACAAAACATTGCTGTAAATGCTGCGTTATAGGTTTTACGGTTGTGGTGTGCAATAATGTAATCCGATATTTTTTCTAAACGTACTGGAGCTTCCATTAACTCTTTTGTGTCAATGTCTTCTACTTCAATATCTATTGCTGTGGCACTTTCTTTTTGCTTATATCGACCAACGTATTCAATAGAAAACTTTAATACATTTTCATCTTTAATAGCATCTGTAATTACATATTTATGCAAACATTCTCCAAATAATTCTTTTGTTGTTCGTTTTCCTAATTCATTTTTAACAGCATTATCTGCAAATATTGGTGTTCCGGTAAAACCAAACATTTGATAGTTATTGAAAAAATCTTTGATACGATTGTGTGTTTCTCCAAACTGTGAACGGTGACACTCGTCAAAAATAAATACAATATGTTCATCTTTTAGTTTTCCCATTTGATATAAATACTGACTTTTACTTATTGCTGTATTTAGTTTTTGAATGGTAGTAACTATCAATTTTGTATCGTCTGAAAACTGTTTTACTAATGCTTTTGTATTATCTGTTCCATCAATACTGCCTTTGCTAAAACTATTGAATTCTTTAGTTGTCTGGTAATCTAAATCTTTTCTATCAACGACAAACACCACTTTTTTAACTTGTGGCATTTGCATAATAATTTGACTGGCTTTAAAAGAAGTTAGGGTTTTGCCCGATCCAGTTGTATGCCAAATATATCCGTTGTGATTGCTGTTTTTTACCTTATCAATCAAAGCTTCAACCGCATAATACTGATAGGGTCTAAGTACCATTAGTATTTTATTGGCTTCATTCAACACCACATACTTACATATCATTTTTGAAATATGACAAGGTTCAAGAAAATCACTTGTAAAACCATTTAGAATATTGGTTAAACGCTTATTTTCTTTATCTGTCCAGTAATACGTTTGCTTGAATGATTGGTATTTATTGTTAGCGTAATACTTTGTATTTACTCCGTTACTAATAATAAATATTTGAATGTATTGAAATAGAGCTGCACCTGCTCCAAAAGAATGTCTTTGATAACGGTTGGTTTGATTGAATGCTTCTTTAAGTTCTAAACCTCTACGTTTTAATTCTATTTGTACCAATGGTAAACCATTAATTAATAGGGTAACATCATAACGGTTTTTATAACTACCCTCCATTGTAACCTGATTGGTTACTTGGAATTGGTTTTGACACCAATGTTCAGATTGGATAAATTCAAAATATAGGTTATCGCCGTTATCTCTTAGAATATGTTGTTTTTCTCGTAGTGTTTTGGCTTTTTCAAATACCGAACCTTTGCTTAGAATATTCAACACTCTCTCAAATTCTTTATCTGAGAAAGTAATGTTATTGTGTTTTTCTAATTGCTTTTTAAGATTGGAAAGTAAATCCTTTTCGTCTTTGATTACCACGTTGCTGTAACCTAACTTTTGAAGTTGTTCTACTAATTGTTCTTCTAAAATTTGTTCGGGTTGTTTTGCCATAATTAAATTAAAAATCCATCGATATATTGGTCTGGAAAAACTATTTTATAATTTCTTAAATTTAAACTTGACTTTGAATAAAAGCATAGCTGAATGGCAGGTTTCAAATCAAGATATTTTAATTTACCTTTTTTATTGTCAAAAATTAAATGAGAACTAAAATTTGAAGATACTGACTTGCTATTTACACCACTTGCCCTACTTGCGGAAAAATTAAATATCTTTAAATCTGTTTTTAAATATTCAATTACACGGGAAACTGTTGTATTACTATTTGCCAACCCTTTTGATTTCATTAGTTCAAAAGTATTATGAAGCATTAATAAATGGTCAGTATTTGAAACTAAATCAAAACATTTCTCTTCGTCATAATCACATTCGGCTTTGCAAATTACATACCCTTCGTCGTAATTATTACATTCTTTGCCCCACCAATGTGCATTTTCTTTGAAAGTATCCCAAAAATAGTAACCCACACCTAACCACGCATTATTTCTAGTGCAAGGAAAAGGCCCATCCCTTTCTATTTTTTCGGGATTACCTCGGTCTTCCAGTGTTTGATAAACTATTACTTTTTTAATCACGGAAGATTTTCTATTTTTGGATAGTGTTTTGTTTCAATGTTGATTCTAGCGAAGTTAAATTTAGAGTAGGCAACATTACACCTGGTACATTAGCTTGAACTGTTATTATACTGACATAAGCCCTGACAAAAGGAAATAAAATAGCGATACAATTTCTATAAAAGAAATCTGGAATTTCCTCAAAGGAATTCACATTTTCAAACTTAAAGAAACCAACACATTCGACTTCCACAAAAGGATTTTCGATATTATTTTCATTAAATGCTTTTACAGAAAAACACAATTCGTAGGTAGAAGTCTCATTTTCATAAACACCCTTAGTATCGAAATTTAAGGAAATCTCATTCGATTTATGATTTGATAAATTGATAGTTACTTTGTCAAATTGATATTTAACTATTGAAAAGGCTGCTTTTTGCATTTTGATATAAATTATAATTAAATAAAAAACCCGAAGTAAACTTCGGGCTCATTTGGTTATTATTTTCTAGACACCCACTGTTTGGGTCGTTTGTATAAACATAATATTGCTGAGAACTATTTAAAAACTCCTCAACTGTTGGGCCTATTTTGTCGAACGCTACACTTTTTTCCCAATCTGCCACAATTTTGTCCTGAGGTGTATTGTCTAAATACTTTTTTAAATCCTCATAAAAATTATTCATCATTTCTAAAATTTTAAACCCATAGGAAAAATGGATTATCTTGTTACATAGTGCAAAAGTATAACTAATAAACTTTATAAAAAAAAATATTAAAATAAAAATGTGTTAAAATGTATTTTTTTACACAAACATTCTCTGCAACACCCCTTTTTTATACTCTTGCGTTTCTATTATTTGGGCTTGTGAACTATTTATTTTATCATCAATACTAGTTAAAAAATTGGCGATTTTGGTTTGTTTTACAAATACTAATTTGGCATTAAACAAATAAACCTTATCAAAAACAATAAGATTAAACTTTCTTATTAATGACTATTGTATTTCAAAAACTATATCTTTTTCGACTAGAGTACTCACATTTAGAGTAGGTATAATAAATCTATTGAAAAATGTATTTTCTGTTTTTGCGTGTAATATTCCTCTTGAAGTGCCAACAGTTATAACACATAAATGTTCTAAAAAATGCTTTGGTAAGATAATTTTCTTATCTGAAACAATATTGGTATTCCAAGAACTCTCTTCTATATCAAAATTACAAACTACTGTTAAAGTTACAATTGGTTGATTTTCGTGAAGAAATTGAAATTTCATTCTACAAGAAACAACTCTATTTTCTGGATTAATTGAAAACTGTAATTCCGATTTTAAGTCATTTGTTTCTGGAAGATTTTCGACTTCAAATGTTGCAAACTGTTCTGTAACAATATTTAAAAGCCTAAAACTTACGTTTTTTTTTGTGTCCATTTTTATGAATGATTATATTTCAGTTCCATACAGTCCTCAATATACCCGTGCAAAGGAATGACTTTAGTTTCTTTTTGTGCTACCATAGTTCCTTCTATTTCATTAATGTAGGTATGAACTTTATTGACTATTGTGCTAATGTTTGTGGTTGAAATAAGAAGACAGTTATTGTTTTCATAAATGTGCATTAACTTGATACCTAATGCTTTTTCTATTTTACCAATTGTAAAAAAGCCAAAATTTTCAGATCCTTTAACCCATTTATTAACCGTTTGTGGTGTAACTTTTAATAGGACTGCTAAATCTTTTTGTGATATTTTTTTTTCTCTAAGTGTTCTTAAAATACGAACAGCAACTTGTTGAGAATAACGTAAACCTTCTTTATCCTCAAATCTTTTATTGCTTTCTTCTATCCATTTGCTAGGAGTTTTAGAAACTAAAGCTTCTAACTTGTTACTCATTTCTTGATTGTTCATAATGGTAGTTTTAGTTTATGATTTCTATATAACCGAAGTCGTCGTCTGTTAATAGATCATTTTCTTTTAAATATGCTGCTGTAATTTTTAGTTTAGCTAATTCAATTTTTGTGTGGTCTTGCTCTCCCATTGCACCAGTTAGTTTTATAGCACTTCCTGATACAACAAAACATTCTGGACTGATGCGTACCGCAAACATTCGAAGCCAAGATTTGTCTCCTGTACCGTATGCGCGGGTTTGTTGTAGTTTATAAGTTTGGTCATTTTTGTGTAATGGATAAAAAACTAAATCTTGTAACGAGCTTTTTGTTTCAAATTTACCAATATTAGCCACTTTTCTAATTTTTGCTTCAAATTCTGTTGCTTCGTCTATTGTTGAAAAAATAGCTTCTTCAATTGATATTGCACCATAAAAACCTGATTGTAAGTCATTTTTATTATCTTCAAAAAAGGTCTCCAAATACTCTGTATCGTTCCATTTTCTGAATGCTAATGTAAACTCATCACAGTCGTTGTGTTCAAATTGAACCGACAATAATTTGTTTTTTACGACTGCAAATATATCAACTATTTTCATATAATCAACTTATAGGCTTATTATTTTAACTTTTATTTACACAAACATATTTTGCAATAACCCCTTTTTGTATTGCTGGGTTTGTTCTATTTGTGCTAGTGTGCGGCTTATTTTATTATCTATTGTTGCTAAAAAAGCAGCTATTTTTCCTTGTTCTTCTTCACAAGGAAAATTAAATGAAAAAGAATTTAAACTTTTCGTTGTTACCTGATTAATTGTAGCTCCAAGATGTTCATTTATTTGGCTAAAGAATAAATCTGTTTGAAATAGATGATAGATAAATCGATTATATTTACTTCTATAAATTGACATAAAAGCTCCGAACGCATAACCTTCATTTTCTTTACTTATTAATGCACACTTACCAATAAGACTTCTGCTTCCATTTCTTGCACAAATCAAAATATCATTCTCCTTAACATAATTTTTTTCAGATATAACTGTGTCTACAAAAACATTATCTTCAAAAGCTAATCTACCATTTTGAACATTTGATGAACGCAAAACTAAAGTACCGTTACTTTCTACAACATCGTTTGGAGAATAAGTTAGACCAATGAAACATTCTCCTAAATTACCAAGTTTTTTTCTTTCCCA
>DMHA01000086.1:0-144 GCA_003449615.1 Flavobacterium sp. | reverse complement strand
AGGAAATTCATTACCGTTATCGCCTTTAAACCTTAGTTCTTGAGCAAATATTTTTTGCATAATGCCTTTTTTATATTCTGCCAATAACCTTTTCTTTTGTTTGAGTTGCTCTATTTTTTTGTCTAAAGCGTTAAGGAATAAAGT
>DMHA01000005.1 GCA_003449615.1 Flavobacterium sp. | reverse complement strand
GGAAATATTGATTTTTAATTTTCGGCTTGGCAACGAAATTCGGGTGATGACTTTAGTTTCCTCAATAGTGGTTTCGGCTTCGGCAATGGTTTGCTCTATGTTCAAATCCTCGTCATCTGAAAAATCTTCTGAAAAAACTACGGTCTCATCAGGAATTTCATCATCAAATAATACAGCGCTTGTATTTTCTTCTATTCTATCTGTTTGGGTTTGTTTTTCGACTTGCTTTATTTCGGTTTCTAACTCTAAAATATCAAAAACAACTGAATTATTTCCTTTATTGGATTGAAAAACAGCATTTAATTTTGAAATAAAATTGGTGTTCAAATCTTTTATGTCCAATAAAACACTCAATTTTTTGGCATAATTTTCAAACACATCTTGTAACATTTTGAATTCCAAGAATTGAATCATTGGATCTCCTTTTTTACCCGTTTCTCTATTTGGCCAACCTTCCTTAACTAAAATTTTGATGTAGGTAAAACTGTTTGGAATCAAATAATGGCGGTATTTCATATATTCTTCCCCAAATATTTTGAACTCGTAGCTTTCATCATAGCCTTCGAGATGAAATAACGCCCAGCCTTTTCCGTTCTTGGCAATTCGGTGTTGCACATTGCTGATTATTCCTCCAAAAGTTAAATTTTTATTGATTATCTGATTCAAATCTCTCAGCAATTCCAACTTCGAATTACAAAAATATTTCATCTCATATTTAAAATCGTCCAAGGGATGTCCCGAAATATATATTCCGACCACTTCTTTTTCTTTTGCCAATTTTTCCATCGTACTCCAATCTTCACAAGGTGGCACAATGGGTTCGGCAATTTGCACCTCGCTGCTTTCGCCAAACAAACTCACTTGCGATGAATTTTGGTTTTCCTGAAATTTCGCACCGTAACGAATCGCTTTTTCGTAAAACGTAATTCCGTCGCCATCATCGTGAAAATATTGGGCTCGGGTTACTCCTGTAAAGGAATCAAAACCTCCAGCAAGAGCCAAGTTTTCCAATGCTTTTTTGTTGGCAGCACGCAAATCAATACGTTTGGTTAAATCAAAAATCGATTTGTATTTTGCAGTTTTTCTGTTCTCGACAATGGTTTCCACCGCAGCCATTCCCACTCCTTTTACGGCACCAATTCCAAAACGAATAGCATAATCATCATTTACTGTAAATTTATAATAAGACTCATTCACATCGGGTCCCAAAACCCTCAATCCCATTCGCTTACATTCTTCCATAAAAAACGAAACCTGTTTGATATCGTTCATATTATTAGACAAAACTGCCGCCATATATTCGGCGGGATAATTGGCTTTCAAATAGGCAGTTTGATAGGCAATCCAAGCATAACAAGTAGAATGTGATTTGTTGAAAGCATACTCGGCAAAGGCTTTCCAGTCGTTCCAAATTTTCTCTAATTTGTCTTTTGGATGTCCTTTTGCCATAGCTTGTGAGATGAATTTTGGCTCCATTTTTGCCAAAACATCAATCAATTTTTTCCCCATCGCTTTACGCAAAACGTCTGCATCCCCTTTCGAAAAATCGGCCAATTTTTGCGACAAAAGCATTACTTGTTCTTGATAAACCGTAATTCCGTAGGTGTCTTTTAGTAATTCTTCGCAGTCGTCTAAGTCATATACGATAGGTTCTTCTCCGTTTTTTCGTCGAACAAAACTTGGGATATAAGCAATTGGTCCCGGACGATATAAAGCATTCATCGCAATCAAATCAGGGAAAACTGTGGGTTTTAGTTCTTTCAAATATTTTTGCATTCCAGCACTTTCATATTGGAAAATCCCAACCGTTTCACCCCGTTGAAAAAGTTCGAAAGTTTTTATATCATCAATCGGGAATTCATCGGGATTGAGGTCGATATTGCTTCGGTATTTTACTAATTTTACGGTATCTTTAATCAAAGTCAGGGTTTTCAAACCCAAGAAATCCATCTTCAACAAACCAGCACTTTCCACCACCGAGTTGTCAAATTGGGTAACAAACAAATCCGAATCTTTGGCAGTAGAAACAGGCACAAAATTGGTAATATCGCTTGGGGTAATAATCACACCACAAGCGTGAATGCCTGTGTTTCTAAGGTTTCCTTCCAATATTTTAGCCTGCTGAATGGTCTCTCCTCCCAAATCGCCTTCATTTGCCAAATTAATTAATACTTTGATTCTTTCAAATTCTTCTGGGCGAACCGCTTTTTTGATTAAATCCTCTTTTTCATTTATAAATCGAGCTAAATTCCATTTAGACGGCATCATTCCCGGAATTAATTTGGCAATTTTATCGGCTTCAAAAAGTGGTAAATCCAGCACACGAGCCGTGTCACGAATCGCCGATTTGGTCGCCATTTTGCCATAAGTGATAATCTGTGCCACTTGTTTCTTGCCATATTTCTGAATCACATAATCCATTACGCTGCTTCGTCCTTCATCATCAAAATCGATATCGATGTCTGGAAGCGAAACCCTGTCGGGATTCAAAAATCTTTCGAAAAGCAGGTTGTATAAAAGTGGGTCGATGTTCGTAATTTTCAAACAATAGGCTACCACCGAACCCGCTGCCGAACCCCGTCCTGGCCCAACGGAAACGCCCATTTTTCGAGCTTCGGCAAT
>DMHA01000006.1 GCA_003449615.1 Flavobacterium sp. | reverse complement strand
TTTAGATGTTTTATGTGATTATAATTTTTTTTCAACCCTTGATTCTAATTATTAAATAATAGAAAAATGAAAAAAATTATTATTATCTGTTTTCTCCTTATAGCGACTTTTTCATTCGCTCAATTGGGTAGTAACTGCGGAGTTCCCCCATGGTTAAGCACAAAAGGATATAGTATCAATTCGTATGTTTTGTATAATGATAATATTTACAAAACGCCCAGTTATTCCAGCGATGAAGTTCCAGGAGTAAGTGGAAATTGGGTAAATCTTGGAAGTTGCAGTGAGCAAATATTTATTGATAACCCGATTTTAATTTCTACTGATTGTGTTCTAGCACAAGCTTGGAATAGCAGTTTGCCAAATTATAACACAAACGATATAGTTAGTTATAATTATGGTGTTTACCGTGCAAATTATTGGGTTGCAGGAAGTGCTGTGCCAAATGTAGATGATGCTTATACCTTTTTAGGAATATGTGTATATCCACCGACTATAACACCCGCTAATCCAGATAATGACATAGTTATTATGCCAAGTTTTGTAGCTTATGACTTAATTACTACTATTGATAGTCATGGCTTTTCTTCTATGTATAATAAGGTTAGAATTAAAAAAACAACTGAATCTACATTTGCTGAATATAATTTAACTTTGATTAGTGGCGATTCATTTTCCTATCAATGGAGTCCGACTTCCTATGGGGATTATGATATTCAATTTGTATCCAAAAATTCAGTAGGAGTTGAAACAATTGTTAATAGAATAATTAAGATTTCTGTTTCAACGCCTCCTACCGTTTCGTTAACATCTCCTGCTAATAATTCAATTCACAATCAATTAGTATTTTCTCCTATAGCAATTAACTTTAATGTAATTCCTGCTCAAAATCCTATACAAAGCATATCCGTTAAAGACAATCAAACAAATGTTTCTAGCCCAGTTACTGTTTCTGGGTCTTCAACCTCATATACGTTTGCTTGGACACCCTCACTATACGGTTTGCAAAATATTACAATAGTAGCAGTTGACACTCAAGGAACCACGAAAAGTATTACACTTACCTATGAAATAAAGAATCCTGCAACTCAAAACATTTTTTTCGATACTTTGCCTTTTCAATTAAAAGCAATTAAAGGAATCCCTAAAGAATTTGTCTTTGATAAAACAATAATAGGGATTAAAATTAGAAATAAATCCTTAACGCAATTATCGTTTAACAATAACATATTACAAGTTGAATCTACAACTGCAGGAAGGACAGGTCTTGAAATCACAACAAGCGACAATTTAAAATACTATGTGGGTCTTAGGATTGATAATGCTGATGGTTCGGTACCAAAACTTCCTGATTATGTTGCTGTTGGATCTGTGTCAGAAGATATTGATGATGATGTAAACTTTTATAAAAATGGAATTGATAATGTCAATGATTTAAAGAACAACCGAATGGATGTTCGTTACACATATGTAAATGGTGGTCCACTAATTGGTTGGAATACTTGGCAACCTGACAGGGTTCTTAAATTCGCAAGAAATAGTGTGCAATTAGGATTAACACCATATTTCATATTTTATAATATTCCTGACGGAGGAGAGTCTTATACTACAAACAAAGAACACATTCAAAGTGCAGACTATATGAATGCCTATTTTGTTAATTTGAATTTGTTCATCGATCAAGCAAAAGAAATTTTAGGTGATGAATATTTTGGAATTATTCTTGAGCCAGATTTTTTAGGTTATAATCAACAAAATAATGAACCTACAACAATGACAACAGCTGTATCCGAAACTACTGTTGCAGATGGAGCTGGAACATTATTAACATTGGTAAATAGAATTAACAAAACCATAAACGATAGAAGAGTTCAAGATGGTTTAAATTTAGAATTTGGTTGGCAATTAAATTTATGGGCTAAACCCAATGTTGCTGGTATCAGAGGGATAATAAGAGAAACGGATACTGGTATCTTTCAAACTAAATTAACAGCTATTGAACAAACAGCAAATGATATTCTTCAATACGGAATGAATGTTGGTATTATGTCTAATAGTGCCGATTTTGTATCTATTGATAAATATGGTCTAGACGCATTAGGATATTCTAATGCAAGTGATCCAGCCGATCCCTCTTCTTATACTTGGTTTTGGAATAATGATCATTGGAACAATTATTTAAAATTTGTAAAAAAACTTCATACAGTTTCAGGTAAAAGCGTTATTCTATGGCAAATTCCTGTTGGGCATATTAATAACTCTCTAACGATTAATGAATATACACAAACTAATTTTGTACCATTAACTAATACTACCAAAAGATATGAGGATTCAGCGTCTAACTTTTTCTTTGGTGAGACTATGGATTTTTCAACTGATTTAGCTAGATATAATTATTTCTCACAAAATGTTCATAACGACCCAAAATTAGTAGCTGATTCAGTTACCAAACATGTTACTTGGGGAAATCATTTTAATGAAGTTTTAGAAGCTGGAACAAGTTTGGTGTTAATGGGAGCAGGAGTAGGGGATAGTACTGATGGAATAGGAAATCCTGATGGAGCTGGTGCAACTTTAACCGATGACCATTACTGGATTCAAAAGTTACAATCCTATTACCTAAATCATCTTGTATATACTGTACCTTCTTTTGCAGACATAACAGTTATTTTTAAAGATGCAAGTAACGCATTTATTCCTGGAGTAGCTGTTACTTTAACAAAATTATCAGATAATAGCACTTTAACTGCAACATCAGATGTGAATGGGAATGCTTTATTTCCTAATTTGCAAACTAGTGTTGGATATAGTATTTCATATACAAAATCAGGATTTGCTTTTTTACCACAAACAGTAAATGTAACTTTATTAACGGCAAATTCTACCTATAATGTAGTAGGCTCAAATCAAATTGTGAGTATTTCGGGAGCTGTGAAAACACCTTTACCATCTGCAACATTAATTCCAAATGTAGTTGTAAAATTATTGAATAGTGATTCTTCTGAGGTGATTGCTACTCAAACATCGGTAGATGGGAACTTTAGTTTTACGGACTTAATTTCTGGTTTGAACTACAAAGTAATCGCAGAAAAACTATATTACAATTTTGCTGAAGTTAGTTTAAACAATGTTATTGCCAATCAAACAGGGGTTTTAGTAGAAGGAAGTATGGCTACTTATACTATTTCAGGAACTGTTAAAGATGGTGTAACTCCTATTGTAGGAGCAATTGTAACGGCAAGTTTCAACGCTACTTCATTAACAACCTATACTAATTCTTTAGGAGAATATAGTTTTACTAACTTAAGTCCTGCTATTGATTATACCATTACTCCCTCATACATACCTTTATTGTTTGTGCCAAGTAATATAGCTTTCACTAATTTAAGTGCCAATCAGGTGCAAAATTTCGTTAAGGATTTTTACCTATTGAGTGGAGAAGTTAAAAATGGCTCGATTCCAGTAGCTGGAGCAAATATTCAAATAACATTGCCCTGGACAGACAGTTCCCATACAGGTGGTCAGTTTGTAGCCACTACTGATGTTGCTGGTAAATATCATTTTGATAATGCTCTTTTACAAGGCTATTTAAATTATACTTCTATTTTGATGACTACTTGGCAAAATGATAATACAACTTATTACCCTACTTATCCTGGTAGTGCTATGCCAACTACTCCACAAACCTTTAATTTCAACACACAACCACAGGCTGTTAATTTAAGTTTCGTTAACCCGTTGGATAGTAGTTCAGTTACCATTGTTGCTGCAGGAACAATAAACCTCGACACTACTTCGGATATGCTTGTTACAGATGGAACAACAATAACATCGGTAGTTTATACCATAAATGGGGTAAATTATACAGCGACTAATACCTCTGGAAGTAATTATAATTATTCTTGGTTTCCTGAACCTATTTTATTTGATACTGATATTGTAGTAAGTGCTTTAGCAACAGCATCCAATGGTATGACCGCCACAACTGCTATAACGTTTCACTTAAATTGCACAGGCGTTGGATGTCCTGCTGCTACATGGAATGGCACTACATGGTCTAATATAACAGGGCCAACAGCCTCTTTGGATGCTATAATTGATGGTAATTTTAACACTTCTACTAATGGTGTTTTCACTGCGAAGACCCTTACTGTAAATGCTAGTAAAAATTTCACAATTAATAGCGGAAACAATATAACCGTTGTAAGTGCAATTGCCAATAGTGGTACTTTTACTGTAGAAAATAATGCCAATTTGGTACAAACTAATTCTGCTACCAATACAGGAAATATAATTGTAAAAAGAAACAGTGCCACATTACAACTGTTAGATTATACATTATGGAGTTCTCCAGTAGCAGCACAGGGATTACAAGCATTTTCGCCAAACACACTTGACGCTCGTTTTTACACTTATAATCCGGTTACAGATTTGTATAGTGTTGTTAATTTTGCTACAAATCCTAACTTTGAAGTTGGTAAGAGTTATTTAATTTGTGTTCCCAACAACTGGGTTGCGGCTACCCCTACTACTTTCAACGGTGTGTTTACAGGAGTTCCAAACAATGGAACTATAACATTGAGTGGTCTTACAGCTACCAGTTATTATGCCATAGGAAATCCGTATCCATCAACTATTAATGTGAATTCTTTATATGATGAAAATCCAACTATGGGAACACTCTATTTTTGGAGAAAAACAAATGGTGTAGCAGGAACATCTTATGCAACAAAGACTCGTATTGGTGCAACCGCTTCAGGTGGTTTAACCCCTTCAGACGACATTGCAGTTGGACAAGGATTTATTGCTATACCTGGAGCAACAACAATTAATTTTACCAATGCCATGAGGGTTACACCTAGTAATACTTCACAATTCTTAAGAACAACCGCAGAAGAAAAAAATCGTGTATGGCTGAATCTATCTTCTTCCTCCGAGACTTTATGCCAAATAATGATAGGCTATGTATCAGGAGCTACTTCTGGCGAAGATCATGCTATTGATGGTAGATATTTTAATGATTCGCCAATAGCTTTAACTTCGCTTATCAATTCAGATGAATATGCTATTCAAGGAAGAGCGTTACCATTCTCAAATACTGATAGCGTTCCTTTGGGATTCAAATCGGATGTAATAGGAAATTATACCATTGCAATTGACCATGTAGATGGTATTTTCAGCACAGGACAAGCCGTTTACTTAAAAGATAATTTATTAAGTACAATTGTAGATTTAAGCGCAGGTAGTTATTCTTTCTCTAGTCAAATAGGAACGTTTAATTCAAGGTTTGAAATTGTTTATCAAAGCACTTTAGGTAATGATGATTTTACTGCTTCAGAAATTATTCTTTATAGTCATAAGGGTACAATTAAGATCAACTCTGGAACAATGATTATGCAACGGGTACGTGTTTTTGATTTAAGAGGCGTTTTAATCGCTGAAAAAAATGAGATAAACAAAACCGAAGAAACAATCATAACTAGACCAACAACTCAAGTTTTATTGGTAGAGATTACTGACAATAACGGAAGTAAAATCATCAAAAAAATAGTTCAATAATAAAGAACTTGATAACAATATTAATGAAAAAATCCATTGTAAAACCATTATAATATGTTCGTTGATTTTGTTATCAAGTTTCTAAAAAACTGTTACTTAGTTACTAATGCGAATCAAGGGTTGAAGCAAAATACTAATATTCTTAGGGTTAAACCTAACAGGTGGGGTGTCAAATTTGAGGAAATTAGCGAAAATTTATTCAGTCCGTTTTTTGTCCCGTAGGGATATAATATTGGTAGAAATTTGATTTATGTGATGTACATTTGTCCGCCGTGGCGGACTATATGTTTTTTATAAAACCTAATAAAAATGGCACTCGTCATATAGTCCCTACGGGACAAAAGAGAATCTGGGGTATTTTTATACTATCAATATATAGTCTGCCGCAGCGGACAAAAAAGAACGAAGTTTTAAAATTTAGACCCTT
>DMHA01000074.1:3101-6248 GCA_003449615.1 Flavobacterium sp. | reverse complement strand
ACAACTTCTCCTTCAAGTACTTTTCAGTAAACGATTTTTTTATTTTTATAATTTATTTCGGATTTCCTATGGCGAGTAATTTTCAATCTCAAAAAAATCTTAAAACAAAGTTTTGTATATTTGATAAAAATTTTAAAATAGCAACAAAAAATAAGATGGTATGCCAGAGATAAGTCGTTTTTATGGAATAATCATTTATATGTTTTTTAATGATCATAATCCGCCACATTTTAAAGTAAAATATAGCGAATTTGAGGCAAATGTTTTAATAGAAAGTGGAAATTTATTAAACGGTGATTTACCTATTAGCAAACTAAAATTAGTTCAGGCTTGGGCAGAAATTCATAAAGAGGAATTGTTAGAAATGTGGAATTCCAAAGAATTTCATAAAGTTGATCCTTTAAAATAAAAAAAATGTTCAAAGTAAAAAAAATAATAGAAGTAAGACCTTATTCCATTGTATGCGAACTAAATAATGGAATTTTAAAAAAATTAGATGTTTTACCTTTGATAGAAAATCACTCCAATTTTATTGGGATTGACCAACTAAAAAACAAGTCAATTTTTGAAAGCGTTGCTATTGGAGAAATGGGTGAGATTTATTGGGAAAATATTATAACTTTTTCCAATAATGAAAAATGGAATTATGATATTTCCCCAGAATTTATTTTTCATAACGGAATTACGATTCAAAATAAATAATTTAAAAGGAAAATTATCTTACAACTTCTCCTTCAAATATTTCCCGGTAACCGATTTTTTGATTTTTATTATATCTTCGGGAGTTCCTTCGGCGAGTAATTGTCCACCATTTTCGCCACCTTCAGGGCCTAAATCAATAATCCAATCGGCACATTTTATCAAATCCAGATTGTGTTCAATGACTAATATCGAATGTCCTTTATCAATTAAAGCTTCAAACGAAGCCAAGAGTTTTTTGATGTCGTGAAAATGCAAGCCTGTAGTGGGTTCATCAAATACAAAAAGTGCTTTTTCTTTCGTTGCACCTTTTACTAAAAAAGAAGCTAGTTTGATCCGTTGTGCTTCGCCACCCGAAAGGGTAGAAGAGGATTGACCCAATTGAACATAGCCCAAACCAACATCTTGTAGCGGTTGTAATTTTTGAATGATTTTAGTTTGTTTGTTGGCTGTGAAAAATGAAATTGAATCATCAACAGTCATCGTCAAAATGTCGTGAATGTTTTTTCCGTCGAAAGTAACTTCCAAGACTTCTTTTTTGAATCGTTTGCCGTTACAGGTTTCGCAATGCAATTGCACATCGGCCATAAAAACCATTTCTACATTGATAGATCCTTCTCCTTTGCAGGTTTCACATCTTCCGCCATCCACATTAAAAGAAAAATGTTTGGCTTGATAACCTCTTATTTTCGACAGTTTTTCTTTGGCAAACAATTCTCGAATATCGTCATACGCTTTGATATAAGTCACAGGATTCGAACGTGAACTTCGTCCAATTGGGTTTTGATCTACATATTCAATATGCTGGATTTTGTGATAGTAACCACGCATTTCAGTAAATTGTCCTGCTTTATCACCAACGCCGTCCAACTTTTTCTGCATTGCAGGAAACAATATTTTTTTGACCAAAGTACTTTTTCCACTTCCAGAAACTCCAGTAATCACGGTCAAACATTCCAAAGGAAATTTGACGTCTATATTTTGTAAATTGTTCTCTCTAGCGCCCAGAATTTCAATATAATTGCTCCATTTTCTGCGAATTCGAGGTGTTTTAATTTCCAGTTCTCCGTTGAGGTATTTCGCTGTCAATGAACTCGATTTCAGGATTTCCTCGAAAGTGCCTTGAGCGACTAATTCGCCACCAAAAGTTCCCGCTTCTGGACCAATATCAATAATCATATCGGCGGCTTTCATAATATCTTCGTCGTGTTCTACAACGATGACAGTATTTCCTAAATCACGTAAAGATTGTAAAACTTTAATCAAACGTTCGGTGTCTTTTGGGTGTAAACCAATGCTGGGTTCGTCTAAAATATACATCGAACCTACCAAACTACTTCCCAAAGAAGTTGCCAAGTTGATACGTTGCGATTCACCACCAGAAAGTGTCGCCGAGTTTCTGTTCAAAGTCAAATAATCCAGACCCACTTCGGTCAGAAAGGACAAACGATTGTTGATTTCCAATAAGAGTCGTTTGGCAATTTGTTGTTCGTAAACATCCAAATCGATGTTTTTGAAAAAAGTAACCAAATGTTTAATTGGTAAATCAACCAAATCCGAAACGGTTTTGGAATTGATTTTCACATAAGAAGCTTCAATTCGCAAGCGTTTTCCTTTACAGGAATTACATTTGGTTTTGCCACGATACCGCGAAAGCATTACCCGATTTTGAATTTTATAATTCTTGTCTTCCAATTCTTTGAAGAAGGCATTCAACCCCTGAAAATAACTATTTCCCGTCCAAACTAAATCTTTTTGCGCTTCCGAAAGTTCGAAATAGGGTTTGTGAATCGGGAATTCAAACTTGTAAGCGTTGTTGACTAATTCGTCGCGAAACCAGCCCATACTTTCGCCTCTCCAAGGATAAATGGCATTTTCATAGATTGATAAGGAAGTATTTGGAACAACCAATTCTTCGTCAATCCCGATGATGTTTCCGTAGCCTTCGCAAACCGGACAAGCACCATAAGGATTATTGAAACTAAACAAATGGACATTCGGCTCCAAGAAAGTAATGCCGTCCAATTCAAAATTATTGCTGTAGGAGAAACGTTTGTCCGTATTTAATTCCTGCAAATGACAAATTCCTTTTCCTTCATAAAAGGCAGTTTGTACTGCATCGGCAAGACGATTATAAAATTCTTCTTCTCCCGAAGTTTCGGGATTGACCACGATTCGGTCGATGATGAGAAGAATGTCTTTGTTGTCTAAAGAATGACTTTCTGTCGCTTCGAGCGGAGACGAGAACTCATCTAAACGAACTGTTTCATTATCAACTAATATTCTCGAAAATCCTTGATTGAGCAAAGCTTTCAACTTGTCATCTAAAGCTCGACCGTGTTCCAAATGAATAGGAGCGAGGAGCAACCATTTGCTGTCCATTCCGAATGCTTTCACGTCGGTAATGACATCCGAAACCGTATTTTTTTTAACTTCATTTCCTGAAAT
>DMHA01000074.1:0-2959 GCA_003449615.1 Flavobacterium sp. | reverse complement strand
GAACGGGCATTGGTCGTGTTGACTTTTTGTTCGATGGCAATCGCAGGCGCAATTCCCTTGATGTATTCCACTTTTGGTTTATCCAATCTCCCAAGAAACTGACGAGCGTAAGAAGATAAACTCTCCACATAGCGCCGTTGTCCTTCGGCATACAAAGTATCAAAAGCTAAACTTGATTTCCCCGAACCTGAAAGCCCGGTTATCACCACTAATTTGTTTCGAGGAATCGCCACATCCACATTTTTCAGATTGTGCACTTGGGCTCCTTTGATGATGATGTTTTTCTTTGGATCGAGGGTTGAAATATCAATTGGCATACAAAAATTGGATTTTCACAAAAGTAATCATTTTAAAAATGAGAATTAGCGTTGAACGAATCACAAATTTTGATTGGTTAAATTTTAAAAAAAAATTAATTTATTAAAATTCAAGCTAGCACAAACGACTTTCCAGCTGAAAAAGTGCTTTGGTTGTGTTAATTTATTTCTGTTGAAGTTTATTTTTATTGAATTAGTTGCATCTTAGAATTATTTTTTGTTAAATTTGACAAAGTTTTAACCTTAAAAAACAATTAGCCTATACTATATCATTACTTTTTAGAGAAAAACACTCTTTTTTATTAAAAACTAAAAAGTATAACTATGGCTGATATTCAACTTCAAGACGCTTTATTGGTAAAGAAATACGTTGATGGCGATGAAAATGCCCTGACTGTATTAATCAATAGACACCAATCGAAAATTTTCGGTTTTATATATTCAAAAATCTCTGACAGAGATATTTCGAATGATATTTTTCAAGACACATTCATTAAAGTTATTAAAACTTTGAAATCTAAATCGTACAACGAAGAAGGTAAATTCTTGCCTTGGGTAATGCGAATTGCGCACAATTTGATTATTGATCATTTTCGCAGAAACAAAAAAATGCCAATGTTCAGGGAAACAGAGGAATTCTCCATTTTTTCTATTATGTCAGATGATTCGCTAACTATAGAAAACAAGATAATTCAAGAACAAGTAGAAATCGATTTGCGAAAACTAATTGAGGAACTTCCAGAAGATCAAAAAGAAGTTTTGATGATGCGTATGTATCAAGATATGAGTTTCAAGGAAATCTCTGAATTGACAGGGGTTAGCATTAACACCGCTTTAGGCAGAATGCGTTATGCGCTGATGAACATGAGAAAAGTAATAGACAAACATCAAATAATTTTAACAAATTGATACTATAATATAAATTTTTGCGTTGTAATAAAAAAACAATAATTTATTACTCTATGGCAAAAATTTACGCTCCAAAAAAATTAGTTACCAATTCAATGAAACCAAAAAAAGAAATTGTTTCTTTTTTAATAAATTACTCTAAAGCGTTAAGCTTTGTAAAAGTAAAGGATAAAAGTTTCGAAATTATAGCTAATTAATGAAAAGTCCCGATCCCGATAGCTATCGGGACTGGGACGTTTTTTTATAATATTCCTCCAAAACCGATTTTTTTCCGACCGTTTTAGTGATGATGTCTTTTTCTAAATCCCAACCTCGAGCTGGAGAATATTCACGTCCGTACCAAATCATTTGAAGGTGTAAATCATTCCAAATTTCCTCCGGAAAAATTCTTTTTGCATCTTTTTCAGTCTCAACAACATTTTTTCCGTTCGATAGATTCCAGCGGTACATCAATCGGTGTATGTGTGTATCCACCGGAAAAGCAGGAACGCCAAAGGCTTGCGACATCACTACACTCGCCGTTTTGTGCCCCACGGCAGGTAATTCTTCTAGATACTCAAAACTTTGTGGCACTTCACCACCGTGTTTGTCAATCAAAATATGCGACAAACCGTGAATTCCTTTCGATTTCATTGGCGACAAACCACAAGGGCGAATAATTTCCTTGATTTCCTCAACCAACATTTTTATCATATCAAAAGGATTATCCGCTTTCGCAAAAAGTAAAGGCGTAACTTGGTTTACCCTAACATCAGTGCATTGTGCCGAAAGTAAAACCGCAATCAGCAAAGTATAGGGATCCTTGTGGTTCAAAGGAATTGGAATCTCAGGATACAATTCTTTTAACGTATTTATAACAAACGTTACCCGTTCTTGTTTGGTCATTTTTCATTAAATTTGAGTCGTAAAGAAAGTCAATTTCAATATCAATAGCAATATCAATATCAATATCAATTTCAAGTAACAATATCAATTTCAAGTAACAATAATTTCAATATCAATTTCAATATCAATATCAATAGCAATATCAATAGCAATATCAATGACAATAGCAATAGCAATATCAATATCAATGACAATAGCATTATTAAGTTCAATATCAAATTTAAAAGTTCTAACCTCCTGCTTCCAGCTTCTAACCTCTAACCTCTAACTTCAAATGACAACACTAAAAAAAGGCGACAAAGCACCCAGTTTTTCAGGAATTGACCAAGACGGAAACACTCACAAATTAGCCGATTATAAAGGAAAAAAATTAGTTGTTTTCTTTTATCCAAAAGCCAATACGCCTGGCTGCACTGCTGAGGCTTGTGATTTAAGAGACAATTTTGAACGTTTTCAGGCCAACAATTATGCACTTTTAGGAGTCAGTGCAGACGCTGCCAAAGCCCAAGCCAAGTTCAAAGAAAAATATGATTTTCCGTTTCCTTTATTGGCAGACGAAGACAAATCAGTAATTCTAGCATTCGGCGTTTGGGGGCCTAAAAAGTTTATGGGAAAAGAATATGATGGCATCCACAGAACCACATTTGTCATCGACGAAAATGGAATCATCGACGACGTCATCTCCGATGTAAAAACCAAAGCCCACGCTGCTCAGATTTTGAAGTAAAATAAAGCCTACATGAAAAAACGCCAAGTAAACTTATTTTTTTCTTGGCGTTTTTTTTAAATTTAATATATTGTTTTGATTTTTGTCGATGAGTCAATCATTAACAATAACAAAAAAAAAT
>DMHA01000193.1 GCA_003449615.1 Flavobacterium sp. | reverse complement strand
CAACAAATGCTGAAAACCTATTAGATAGGTTTAGTGTAGTGTATAGTGATGCAACCTTATCTAATCCAGATTTTGACAAATCCAGATTTACTACCTATATTAAAAACGAAGTACTATATCTTAATAGTTCGAACGAAATGTCTTCTGCTGAAGTATTTGATATATCAGGAAAAATTATCGATTCATTTAAGGTTAATGACGTTCTAAATTACACTCGTAAATTCAATCATGCTGAAGCTGTTTATATTGTAAAAGTTCGATTCTTAAACGGAATGATAACCAATCAAAAACTAATTAATAAGAACTAAAAAAAATGACACTAACAAATAAATCATGAAAAAAAAATTAGTAATATGTTTTGTTGCAGTTTCATCCTTTTGTGTTGCTCAAACAAATAAAGATAACTCCTCAACTGAAACTGAATTTGATAGATGGTCAGTGGAGGCAAATGTGGGAATGAATAAACCAACAAGACCGTTTACAACAGGTTACTATTCATCAGACCCTAAAGATAATTTTAATATTATTGCTAATCATTATGATTTTGGGGTTAGATATATGTTGTCAACTGCTTTTGGTGTAAAATTAAATGGTTTTTATGATTCGTTTGAAAATACAGTGGGTACTCTTTCGCCCAATTTTGAATCTATTCAATATGGATTAGGTTTGCAAGGTGTTGCTAATCTTGGTGATATTATGAATTTCAGATCATTTACTAATAGATTTAATTTATTGGCTCATGGGGGCATTCAGATTGCAAATTTTACACCAAAAATGGGTATTTACATGGATAAAACTGAATATAATGTGGGAACAATTTTTGGGTTTACACCACAATTTAGAGTAACTAATAGTTTAATTTTAACTGGCGATTTTTATGTTTTTAATAATTTTAGACAGCATTACGATTGGGATGGTCAGTCACTCTCTGCACAAAGCAATAATTTGTCTGGCATGATGTATGTTTCTTCTATTGGTATTACCTTTTACATCGGTAAAAACAAGAAACATGCAGATTGGTTTGATAATAGAGAACTTCTTAAGAATTTGAGTGAATTATCAGAGAAAGACGCTAAAAATAAAATGGCTGAAATAGAGGATAAAATTAAAGACTCTGATGGAGATGGTGTTACTGATAAATCGGATTTGCAAAATAATACTCCAAACGGTTTAGTTGTTGATAATAAAGGTAGATTTATTGATATAAATTCAAATTCAGTTCCTGATGAAAAAGAAGCAGACACAATAAATGATTATAATAATTCATTGAACAACAATGACAATAATCAATTAGATGCTATGAAATCGCTTGTCGAGAACGGCTATTTGAATATTTTCTACAATATAAATAATGATTTACCTAATGTAGGATCTACAGCTACTGTTTATCAACTTATAGAGTTTATGAAAAAGAATACAACGGTTAAAGTAAAACTAAAAGGATTTGCTGATTTGACTGGTCCCGATGCGCAAAATAAAGAATTGTCGTTCAGAAGAGCAAACAATTTGAGAAGAATTCTTGTTGATAGCGATATCAATCAAGATAGAGTTTCTATTGAGGGTTCAGGAGTTGATAAATCTTTCAATGGTGTTCCAGCTAATTTAGATTTTGCTAGAAGAGTTTCTGTAAGTATAATTGAGTAAAAATTTTCAATTAATATTAGAAACCGTCCCATGCAATTGGGACGGTTTTTTTATATCAAAACAACTACAAGGCTTTATTTATAGTGCTATAGCCCGCAACTTGTTAGGTATTATCATAAAACAATAATTTTGAAAATTAATATCTAATGTATTCATTATTTTATTACTTAATGAAATAACTAAAACGAATAAGGATTGAACCATTTATATTATACCTGTTTATATTTTGTCAAATATTTATAGAATATCAAGGACTTAGTAATCATTTAAAATGCAGGTTTAGAAAAATCTTACTAATTATTTTTAATAATAGTTTTAAATGTTTTCAAATTCAAATATATTGTAAACTACTATAAATTAACATTTAAAAAAAAATGTTAATCTTTACTTAATAAATATTATCTATACTATAACAACAATAGCTTCAAAAGAATAAATGCTTTTGGAATTAGTTATTGATTATTATTAATTTTAAGATAAAAAAGCCAATAAAATATTGTAAAAATAAAAAGGAATAGTAACTTTGTGATATTAAGTAATACTTTGGAAGCATTATGAGTGTAATTGTAGAAATAATTAATACTCTTGAAAATAAAATTGAAAAACTCTTTGAGAAAATAACTAGTTTAGAGAATATCTCTCAAGATTTGAAAATTGAATTGACAAAATCTACAGCTATCATACAAACCCAGTCTCAAGAAATTGAAGTCCTAAAAGCACAGTATGAAACACTTAAAATAACCAACGCATTACTAGGCAGTGAAGAGAATAAAAGAGATACAAAGCTTAAAATAAATTCATTAATTCGCGAAATTGATTACTGCATAGCCCAGCTATCAGATTAGTAAAAAAAATGGACGAAAAGCTTAAAATCAAGATATCGATTGCGGACAGAGTCTATCCATTGACGGTGGAACTCTCTCAAGAAGAAGGATTAAGAAGTGCTTCAAAAAAAATTGATACCATGATAAAGCAATTTGAAGAAAATTATGCTGTTCGTGATAAACAAGATGTACTAGCCATGTGTGCTTTGCAATTAGCCTCACAAACAGAACAAAAACAAATTGATAATGCAATAGATGATGTAGCTACCATCGAAAGAATAAAAAAAATCAATGCGCTTTTAGATCAATATCTCCTAGATTAAACGTTCTTAACAGAAACTAAGATACTGCCTACATTAGTTCACATTTGGTAAACTCAACACTAATCAATTAGAATGAGCAAATCATCGTTACTAAAGCAAGTCCGCTTCGGTGGAAAGCTTGAACAGCGAGTTAGCTCAAAACTTGTATTTCAGAGTTTATTCAAGCAATCTAATGTAGGTTTTTTTATATATAAATTTTAACAACTATGGACATTTTAACAATAATTATTTCAGGAATTATAGGTATTGCAGGAGGTTTTGGGTTAGCCAAAATAATCGAAAAAAGTAACATCTCTAATTTGATTAAAAACGCAAAAAAAGAAGCTTCTTCAATTTTGAAAGACGCTCATCTCGATGCTGAAAACATCAAAAAAGACAAAATTCTTCAAGCCAAGGAGAAATTTATTGAATTGAAAGCTGAACACGAACAAGTCATTCTTTCTCGTGATCAAAAGATGGCAGAAGTTGAAAAAAGAATTCGTGACAAAGAATCACAAATTTCTAATGAATTGTCAAAAGCAAAAAAAGTGAATGACGATTTTGAGGCTAAAACATTAGAGTATAACGACAAAATAGAAATTTTAGACAAAAAACGATTAGAGGTTGACAAGTTGCACAAAAGTCACCTTGAACAACTCGAAGTAATTGCGGGTTTGTCAACAGAAGATGCCAAAAACCAATTAATTGAAGGCTTGAGGGCCGAAGCCAAAACCCAAGCAATGTCGCACATTCAAGATACTATTGAAGAGGCAAAATTAACAGCACAACAAGAAGCCAAGAAAATAATAATCAACACTATTCAAAGAGTGGG